>JBKCTR010000743.1:0-15358 GCA_046318755.1 Planctomycetaceae bacterium | reverse complement strand
CTCTTTCCCCGATGGTCATCAACTTCAACTGCCCCTGGGACCGAGTGGCCGAGCCAGCCGATCGGCCGGTTTCGTGACGCCGTGAGATCTCCCGCGCCAAACCGCATCGATTCCCCCTTCCCGCACAAGTCGATACCGCATGCCAACACCCAGTCGCCGCGACTTCCTCCAGCACTCGGCCCGTACCCTTGCCAGCGGGGCACTCGTCGATTGGGCTGCCCAAGCCATGGCGGCGGAGCCCAATCCGGAGCCGTTGCCGGTGGCGGCCCTGATCACCGCGTATTATCCCGTCAGCCATGCCGACGTGATTGTCTCGAAGATCCTCGAGGGGTATCAGCGAAACAACGCCTCCCCGCGCCCAGGGCTGAAGCTGGTGTCGATGTATGTCGAACAGGATCACGAGCACGACATCAGCCGGATGTTGGCCGAGAGACATGGCGTCCGCCTGTGCCGGTCGATTGACGAGGCGCTCACCCTCGGAACCGACCGGGTGCAAGTGGCGGGGGTGCTGGGGGTGGCCGAGCATGGCAATTACCCGCTGACCCCCGACACCCGCCAGAAGATGTATCCCCGCCGGCGGTTTTTTGACGAGACGGTGGCCACGTTCGACCGCTGCGGGCAGGTGGCTCCGTATTTCAATGACAAGCACCTCTCTTACCGCTGGGCCGATGCGCTGGCGATGGTCAAGACGGCCCGCGACCGGAAGATTCCCCTGTTGGCCGGCTCTTCGCTGCCTCTCACCTGGCGGTTCCCTGTGCTGGATCTTCCCCGCGACTGCGAGATCGAAGAGGCCCTGACGATTGGGTATGGCCCATTGGAAGATTACGGATTTCATGCCCTGGAGGCGCACGAGTGCATGCTCGAACGCCGGCGTGGGGGTGAGGCCGGAGTGACGGCGGTGGAAGTCGCGCTGGGGCGGCAGATCCGGGGCACCGAGCGGGCGGGGCGCTGGTCGAGCGAGTTGTTCGCCGCCGCCCTGCGGACGATGCCCGGAATGAAGGACCCGGTCGCCTGGGACCCGCTGACCGCCGAGTTCGATAGTCCCCGGTATCAGCCGGCCGTCTATTTGTTGGAGCATGCCGACGGTCTGAAGTCGGCGGTGATCATGGCGGCAGGGGTGTCGGGGGGCTTCGCGTTCGCCTGCCGGCTGCGGGGGGAGCGCGAACCGCGGGCCTGCTGGTTCAAGCTGCAGGATTGGGGGGTCTTCGGGCACTTCTCGTACCTGCTGGAGGCCTTCGAGGCGACCATTCGGCGGAAAGAGGCGGTTTATCCAGTCGAGCGGACACTGCTGACCACCGGCATCCTGGACCGCTGCCTGCGCAGCGTCGTGGTCTCGGGGGACCGGCAGCCGACGCCGGAATTGGCGATTGCCTATCACCCATCCGACTGGGGCTTCGCCAACCACCCGGGCTCGAAGTTGATTCTGCCACATGACTGATCCACGGCGTCAGACACCCGGCCTGCCACCTCACACACCCAACAGGCAACGGTTGGACCACGAGCGATCGTTTGCGGTCCAGTTCCTCGGTGAACTCGAGCACGCCGTGCGGAGACGTTGCCGGGAAACTCTGGCTCCATCGCTGCAGGTGTTGCCCGGAGGCGTCAAAGATCAGCCCCCGGCGCGGCGATCCCCCTCTCAACGCCGCGTGGTCGTGAGGCGATCTGCCATCGAGGCGGGGACTGCTCGGCTCGTGGCGGATAGACAAATCTGGCAAGACCCGCGATCTTGAGAACACGCAGCGTTTGTCGTCCCACGGTTCGGTTCAGCTCACCACCACAACGCTTCTCGACACGCGGGCCTGTTTCAGCGGTCGGCCCGTGGGTGTGAGGTCTGTTTGACCTCGTGCGATTCTTCTCGTCACATCGATTCATGGCTCAGTACGATCTGCTGCGAACCCTCCTGGTGCTGATGGCGACGCTGCTGCTGGCGGGGTGTCGGTCGCAGAAGACCGCTCCGGCTCCGACCACGGAACAAGCTGCCACTTCGGAACCAGCCCCTCCGTCGGCTGAATCGGCGAAACCGGCGCAACAGCCGGGCGGTGGCGGCGACGATTCGGCGGTGCCGCGCTCGGCCACCCGGGTGACTCCTGAACCGGCCGGGTTGCACAACGTGTTCCAGGTGATGCCACAGCTCTTCTCCGGCAGCGAGCCGCACGGTGCGGAGGGGTTTGACAGTCTCGCCAAGCTGGGTGTGAAAACGATCGTCAGCGTGGATGGCGCCCGGCCCGATGTGGCCACGGCCCGCGACCTGGGAATTCGCTATGTGCACATTCCCATCGGCTACGATGGGGTTCCCGAACAGGCCCGGCTGGCGTTGGCGCGGGTGATGAGGGAGAGCACGGGCCCGGTGTACGTGCATTGCCATCATGGCAAACATCGGGGACCGGCGGCCGCGGCGATCGCCTGTCTGGCGGCGGGGAAGCTGGATGCCGCCGGGGCCGAAGCGCTGCTGCGTCAGGCCGGCACCAGCCCCGACTACACCGGTCTGTACCGCGATGTGCGGGAGTTCGTCCCGCCCAGGGCCGACCAGCCGTTGCCAGACCTGAATGAGGTGGCGACAGTCGACTCGCTGGTGTCGGGGATGGCCGACCTGGGACGGCACTTCGACGATCTGAGGCTGTACCGCGACGCGGGCTGGGAGACCCCCACGGGGGATCCCGACCCGGCTGCCGGGGGAGTAACCCTGCTGGTTCAGGAAGCCTTCCGCGAGATGGCAAGGAACGCTGACCTGTCGGCCCATCCTCCCGAATTCCGGGAACTGCTGCAGGCCAGCGAGTCGACTGCGGGGGAGTTGCTGGCCGCCTTGACCGCTCTGAATTGGCCGTTGTCTTTTCAGAAGATGGGCGTTCTGGAACGGAGTTGCAAGCAGTGTCATCAGCGATGGCGGGACCGCTGAGGGGAACTGGCTGTCGTGGCAGGTCACGCGTCCCGATGGTGACGAGAATCGCAGGCAGCGGTGGGAACTGGTTCCAACCGAAGAACTTCAGTTGGAATCCGTCGGTCCCGTGCCGAGGTCTACCTTGATTGATCTGTGCAACCGGGTTGCCCTTGGGCTGACTGCGGACCGTGTTCGCCGCGGGGGGTTTGACGCTCTTCGGCAGCAGAGATCGGTCCCCGGGTTGTCTCTTGTTCCCCCCTGCGGACCCCGGGATAATCCCGCCATCCTGCCTCAGTGGTGTGGTCTGGCAGGGGGTTGGTCATCCAGGTTCTGGCAGGTGATGCGATGGTTCGGCGTCTCGTGGCTGCGGTGGTTTTGTCTCTGCTGCTGGGACGGTTCGGCTGGGCCGAGCCCGTCGTCAAGTTGGAGCCCCTGAACGACGCGGTGGTTGTCCGCATCGACGGGCAGGAGTTCACCACGCTGCGAACCGCCAAAACGCAACCGAAGCCGTATTTCTTTCCAGTGCGGGCGGCCGATGGCATCAGCATTGTCCGGCCCCTCGAGAAGCCGGAGGATCACCCTCATCACAAGGGGGCGTGGTGCTCGATCGATGAGGTCAACGGCATCAAGTTCTGGGCCGAGAAGGGGAAGATCGAGAACGTCAAGGTCGAGATCGTGTCTGGCGAGGGAAACCCGGCGCGGATGCGGATCACGAATCATTGGCTCGGAGACGACGGACAGCCGGTGCTGATTGAGACGGCGAACGTCTCGGTCTATGCCAACCGCCTGCTGATCTACGACCTGCAGTTCACCGCCGGCAAGAACCCCGTGACGTTTGGAGACACCAAGGAAGGAATGTTTGGCATCCGGGTCGCCGACACCATGCGGGGCAAGCAGGGAGGGCGGATCCAGAACGCCGAAGGGAAACAGGGAGAGAAAGATTGCTGGGGTCAACTGTCGAAGTGGGTGGATTACGTGGGGACCGTCGAGGGAAAGACCAAGGGGGTCACGCTGTTGGATCACCCGCGCAACTTCCGGGGCTCGCGGTTCCATGTGCGGGACTATGGACTGTTCACCCTGAGCCCGTTCGGGCAAAGCGCGTACACCAATGGGAGCCTGCCGGCCGATCCCTACAATCTGCCGGCGGGGCAATCGGCCCGCTTGCGGTATGGGCTGTACGTGCATGACGGTGAAACCGACCCGACGTCGATCACGCGGGTGTACGAGCAGTTTCTGCAGGGATCCGAGTGATCGTGGCCGGGGGAACGGTTGCCGGACGGCTGCACATCTTCGTGGCGTTTGACTGGGGCGAGGAGATTGATCTGTTCGCCGCCCGGGGGCTGGTTCCCGGCGAGTGGCACGAGTTGCCCCGGCGATCGCGAACCCCGGCGTCGATCGGCTACCAGGTTCCCCCACTGCGGTTGGAACTGCCGGTGGTGGCTGTGAAAGTTCCCGGGCTGGGCTCGGTCGAGGCGTTGGCCGACCTGTTGATCTTCGACTTGGGGGTGGTCAGCCTGCGTTGGCAGATTCCGTGGGAATTGGCTCCAGAAGAGGTCACCCGGGTCGCCGGGGAATTGGCCGAGCCGGCGGAACTGGTGCAGGCGGCCCACGAGCTGCTGCAGCCAATTTACGACCGGTTGCAGCCCGCCTTGGTGCGTCCGGCCTGGAGCCCGCTGAGCGAAGAGTATTTTGTGTTTCAGTTGTTGCCTGGCGCTCAGTTGCCGCCGCCAGCCCAATTGCTGCAGGAACGCCGCGGGTGGTTGGCGAGCCTGGTCCGGCTGGAGGATGAACCGCTGGCGGTGACGGAACAGGCCGAGGCCTTGCGGCTGACGCTGTCTTATACCCCCGACGACCTGCTGGTCACTGACTGGGGGGCGGCAGTGGTGATCGACACCAACTGCGACGAGGTCCTGGAGACAATTGCGTTCGCCAATCTGCAGTTGCTGGAGTTTCGCTGGTTGGATGCCCGGCTCGATTCGCGGCTGAACCAGGCGTCGGGGATGATTCGCGAACTGGCGAACCGTCGCTTGCCAATCTGGCGCAGCCATTGGCGGCCCCTGCGCGATCTGGGGGAGCTCAAGGCGGAAGTGAATGAACTCTTTGAACGGACCAGCAGCGCGCTGATGCTGGTGGGCGATCCGTACGTCGCCCGGGTGTACCAGCAATTGGCGGTGCGGTTTCACCTGGAGGAGTGGGGGCGGAACATCCGCCGGGCGATCGATGTGCTGGAGGGGGTCTACCAGGTGGTGTCTGACCAGGCGGCGCTGCATCGGGGAGAGTTCCTGGAGATCGTGGTGGTGGTGCTGATCCTGATCGAGGTGCTGCTGGGGGTGTGGCGGCACTGACGGGTCGGGGATCAGCACCGAATTCAGGTTCTGGAGCATTTCCTGTGCGGCAAGAACCGGTGGGCATGCCGATCGAAACTGGTTGTGATAGTCTGCCAAGAGATTACCCCGGCGGCGGACCCGGCCGGGCGTGAGTCGTTCTCCTGGACCACCGCCATGACGATCATCGACTTTTCCCGTTCGTTCCTGACCTTTCGCATCGATACACTGAAGAAACCGCCGCAGACCGTCTCGCATCCCCCTCCCTACACCCTCAACAGCGCGCGGATCCAGCTCGACTGTGTCTGCGACATCCGGGATCGGCAGACCGACCAGGTGACCCGGTTTGTGCTGGGAGCGAACTGCAAGACCGAGCGGGTGGGGGTGCCCAGCGATGTCTGGACGGTCCCCAATGCCGATTTCATTCCCGTCGTCTCCCAGCGAGAATTCCTGAACATCAAGACCTATACCCACCTGGGGCAGGAGCAGGGGGTGTTGTTGTACGGGCATGGCCGACAGCAGCCCGACCGGCAGACCGGTCTGTGTGACGAGGCGTTCGACGCGCTGCGGATTCACGTGGGTGAGACCCCGGGGGAACCGCTGTTGACGGCCGCCGCGATCTGCGAAGCGACCTACGGTCACCATCCACTGGTGGCGAGCACCGCCTGGGAGACCAAACGGTATGCGGTCGAGCTGACCTATCCGGTGAAGACGGTGAATGTGAATGAGCGGGACTGCGTCTACCAGACCGATACCGGCCCCATTCTGTGGCCAGATCTGAACCAGGCTCCCGACGAACTGATTGGGGGATTTCAACTCGCCTTTTCGGCGTTCAATGGTCCCGACTGGATCGAATGTCTGCTGCGGGTTCCCACGGAGATTCCTGGAGGCCTGCAGGTTTACCACTACTCTCGTTCTGTGAGGCTGGATGGGGTGCGGAACTCGCTGTGGCGGGCCCTGTAGCGGCTGGGAGCCGAGGAAACGGTGCCGGCGAACCAGACGCCTGCCAGAAGCCGCGCGGGAATGCCGCCAGGGGTGGCCGGGGGTCGTGCGAAATGGATCCGTTGGCCGCGGCCAGAACAGGTTTGTTTGAGGTCGATACTTGACCCTCCGACATTCCAGCGATAAGCTGGAAATATGGTCGAGATGAACGATGTTCTGTCTCCCCAGGCGGGTGTAACTCAGTGGTAG
Source organism: Planctomycetaceae bacterium (assembly GCA_046318755.1). Taxonomy (GTDB): domain Bacteria; phylum Planctomycetota; class Planctomycetia; order Planctomycetales; family Planctomycetaceae; genus UBA10511. The sequence goes on along the minus strand of JBKCTR010000743.1, from coordinate 8,965 downwards.
AGTGCTGGCTTCCCAAGCCTGATGTCGTGGGTTCGACCCCCATCACCCGCTCTTGCAGCCGATCAGCGCCGGGTCTTCGCAGACCCGGCGTTTTGTGTCCCTGCGACTCGGTGAGCGGACGCTTGCCAATGTCGCTGGTCTCAGGTGCATTGTCGGCCCGAATGAGTGCCCAATTGGTTGCCTCGCCCCCCCGTTGGTCGCCTTCAACCCCCATCGGTCGCCTTCCCCAAGGTGGACCTCCTCGAACCGCAACCGGGATGCATGGCTGTGGTGTGCGAGTTGCAGAACGAATGCCTGAGGTGGGCCGTGGTACCGGGAAGCGCCGGGTCACCTCCATTCCACGCGCCACGCGAACTCGATAGTGACGGTGCAGCCAATGAGCATGGCCAAGCCGTTAAGCCCATCCCAGTGGGTCGTGGCAGCGACCTGAGCCATCCCGGGGAACAGGCGGGGGTTGGCAGTCGCGGGCATGGGAGTCAGCCATGACCGGCGACTTGGCAGCCGCAGATCGTAACGGGGTAGTGGTTGGGGGCGGACTGGCCGGATTGGCCTGTGCGGCGGGGTTGGGAAAGCGGGGCTGGAAGGTCACCTTGTTGGAGTCCCGGAACCGGCTGGGAGGGCGTGCCAGCTCGTTTCGCGATGCCCAGACGGGAGAGTGGCTCGACAATTGCCAGCATGTGTCGCTGGGGTGCTGCACCAATTTCACCCAGTTCTGCGAGCTGGTGGGAATTGCCGACCACTTTCATCGGGAGGACGAGTTGGTCTTCATCGGTCCGCAGGGGACGAGGCATGTGTTCGCCGCGAGTTCGCTCCCTGCCCCGTTGCACCTCGCCCCGGCATTCGCGCGGTTGTCGTACCTCTCTTGGAGCGACCGTTGGCATCTCTCGCGAGGGCTGCGGGCGCTCGCTGGGACTTCCGCCGAGCGGTTGGAGGGGCTGCCGTTTGATCGCTGGCTGGCCGAGCACCACCAGCCCCCCCGGGTCATCGAGCTGTTCTGGCACGTGGTGCTGGTGAGCGCCCTGTCGGAAACAGTCGATCGACTCGACGCGGCCCATGCCCGCAAGGTGTTTGTCGACGCGTTTCTGACCCACCGCGCGGGTTGGGAGGTGTGGTTGCCGACGGTGCCCCTCGAACGGCTGTATGGCGAAGAACTGCTGGGGTGGCTGGGGCGGCATGGGGTCGAGGTGCGGCTGAATGCCGGAGTCCGCGCGATCGCTTCCGATTCAACCGGGCTTCAGGTCAGTCTGCGCGATGGGACCACCCACACGGCCTCGCGCGTGGTCCTGGCGGTTCCGTCGCACCTGGTCCCCGAGATGGTCCCAGCCCTGGCGCCGCAGTGGTCGGCTGCGGAGGGTCCCGGACAGATCGAGACCGCCCCCATTTCGAGTGTGCACCTGTGGTACGATCGCGAGATCACCGCCGACCGGCATGTGACGTTCGTGGGGCAGACCAGCCAGTGGCTGTTCAATCGGGAGCGGATCCAGGGGAGACCGGCTCTGCTGCCCGAATCCGCGGCGGGGGGAGGTGCGGGAGGGGGTCCGTCGGGCTGGTACGGGCAGGTGGTGATCAGTGCGTCGCACCACGCGGCGGCCCGGCCCGCCCAGGAGACCATCGACACGGTGACGGCCGAACTGGCCCGGCTGTTGCCCGGAGCCCGTGCCGCACGACTGTTGCGCTCCCGCATGGTGACGGAGCACCGGGCGGTGATTGCCGTTCTGCCCGGTGCGGACCGCCACCGCCCCGACGTGCGAACCGCGGTTCCCGGATTGTACCTCGCAGGGGATTGGGTGCGCACCGGGTGGCCGAGCACGATGGAGGGCGCCGTGCGGTCGGGCTGGCTGGCGGCTGAGGCGGTGCTGGATGATGTGGGGGCCGGAGAGCGCCTGGTGGCCCGCGACCTGCCGGTGTCGCGTTTGTCGAAGTGGCTGCTGCGCCTGTAGACTGCGGCGGCCATGTTTCCCCTCAGCAATCACAACGGGCCTCGCGGAGTGAGCCTGTGGCGGCGGGTGATCCCCCCACTCATGTTGTTGTGCGCCCTGTTGTTGCTGGGAACCGCCGGCTTCAAGTTCTTTTCGCCCGACGCGGATTGGATCGACTGCCTCTACATGGCCGTCACCACCACCACCACGGTCGGATATGGAGAGATCGTTCCACTGGGGCCCGGGGGGCGGCTGTTCGTCATCGGCTTCCTGGCGTGCGGACTGGGAGTGGTCTCGTACTCGGCCTTCACCTTTGGTCAGTTTTTGTTCAGCAGCGAAATCCAGCAGCTTCTGGAGGATCGGCGAATGCGGCACCTGATCGAGGGACTGAGCGGACACTACATCGTCTGCGGCCTGGGACGGATGGGAATGACCATCTGCCGCCATCTGGCCGAACGGGGCAAACCATTTGTGATCATCGACCGCGAGGCCGACCGGATCGGGAACCAGGCCGACCCGAACTGGCTGCACATCGTGGGGGACGCCACCGACGACGCGGTCTTGCACCAGGCGGGAATTGGCCGAGCCAAGGCCCTGGCCACGGTACTGCCAACCGATGCCGACAATATCTACGTGGTGCTCTCGGCCCGATTGCTTTCGAACCAGTTGGAGATCATCGCCCGGGCGAGCGATGAGGCGGCGGCGACGAAGATGAAGCGGGCGGGGGCCAACCGTGTGGTCAGCCCCTACAGCACCGGCGCGGTGAAGATGGCGCGGTTCATGCTGAACCCCAACATCGAGGACTTTCTGGAAATCGGTGACCACGAGGGACAGGAATTCGAGCTGGTCGACGTGCAGATCGACGACCACAGCCGGTATGTTGGCAAACGTCTGGCCGAAACCGACCTGCGGGAACTGGGGGTGATCGTGGTGGGGATTCGACGGGTGACTGGCGAGCGATTGATGCCCCCGCCCGGGAACACGATGATCGAGGCGGGGGACTGCCTGTTCGCGTTTGGCAGTGCCGCGGCGGTGAACCAGATGATTGGCACCAGCGGCCGCGAGGAGAACTAGGTGGGGTTGTCACAAGATTGGCCCCGGGGACCTGCCCCGGGGGTTCACGTTCATGGAAGGTGTTCGCATGCATGATCCCGGTCCCGACCCAAATCTTCCCCCGATCACTGCGTTGTCGAAGAAGCAACGGCGGGTGCTGGGGACGCTGATCGAAAAGGCACTGACCGTGCCCGATTCGTATCCCCTGACAATCAACTCGCTGATTTCGGGCTGCAACCAGAAGTCGAACCGGTCGCCGTTGACCAATTACGACGAGACCGACATCGAAGACACCCTCAACGAGCTGCGCGACCTGGGGCTGGTGGCCGCCGTGCACACCGAGGGGGCCCGGACCGAAAAATTTCGGCACTATGTGCGCCGACGGTTCACGCTGAGCGAACCCCAGGTGGGCATTCTGGCCGAATTGCTGCTGCGGGGCCGCCAGGCGGCCGGAGAACTGCGGACGCGCGCCAGCCGCATGGCCCCCAAGGGGACCCTGGAGACGCAAGAGCAACTGCGCACCGAACTGCAGGGGCTGCTGGCCCAATCACTGATCCAAGCCGATGGCCCGCTGGACCGCCGGGGGGTGGAGGTGGATCACAACCTGTACCAGCCTCAGGAGGGGCAGACGCTGGCGTATCGCGAAGGGGAACCTGAAGAGCCACCGCCTTCGGCACCGGCCCGACCCGCAGCGACAACAGTCGCGCCGGGCGCACCCGCGGTTCCCCGGCCGTCGGCCGCGGTGGCGGGGTCCGACCTGGGAGTGGAGGAACTGAGACGGCGGCAGGCTGAACTCGCCGATCAATTTGAGGATCTGCGACGGCAATTGGCCGACGTGGTGGAGGCGGTGGACCGCCTCAAGCGCGATCTGGGAGTGTGATCGACGCGGGACGCTCTGGCGGATGCGGGACCGGGAGGGTCATCCGGGTCGTGGTCCCCGGGACCGGGCTGGGGCACGCTCCGCCAGTGGGCCGTCTGCCCTCCGCCGTGGGGGCTCGCGGTTCGATCCACATTGGAAGCCTGTTTTGCTACCCTCTTCCTTTCCGTCGTTCGACCGACCGATTTGTGGGAACCCCTGATGAGTGATCAAGAAGTCTACCGCCTCTGCCCGTGTGGAAGCGGCAAGAAAATCAAGTTCTGCTGCCTGCCGGTTGTGAACGAACTGGCCCGGGTCGATGAATTTGTTGAGCGGGAACAGCACGACAAGGCGGTTGCCTTCCTCGAGGGGGTGCTGAAAAAGGGAATCAGCGACAAGGCGGCCCGAACCGGTCTGCGGCTCGCGTTGATCGAAAACCTCATGCGGCTCCCCCCGGGAACCGAACAGGCGGCGTCCTTCAATCAGCGCGTCGCCGAGCAGTTGCAGCAGATGCTGAAGGATACCCCAGAGCATCCCTCGGCCCTGGCCCTGGATGCGCTGGTCGAGCTGCGGGAGCGGGGTTGGCCGGCCTGCCAGAAAAAGTTCCACCGCTTTCTGCAGAAGGTGGGGGATGGCACCTCGTCCTGGGGAACCAACGCGCTGTTCGCGTTGGGAGATCAGCTTTCGAACGACAATCATCCTTTGGCCGGGTTGAAGTACACCCTGCGGGGGCTGGAGTTGTCCGCGCCGGAAGACCGCCGGGTGGCCCTGCAGGTCGTGACGGGCCTGACCCGTGACCCGTCGGTGCTGTTTCCCCTGCGCATCGAATATCCCCTGCGCGAGATTGCCGACCTGGGGGCGCTGCAGCCTCAGTTCGACTCGGCCCTGCAACTGACGCGTCAGGGGTTTTACAGTGATGCCGCGAAGGCATTTCTGCCCATCGCCCGCGAACGCCGCAACGACCCTGCCATCTGGTGGAACATCGGGCTGTGCCATGCCTGGGCGGCCGAGGAACCACTGGCCGTCAAGGCATTGACCGCCTCGGCTGCCAATGACCCCGATCCGGAGTCGGCCGCCGAAACTCTGGTGTTGGCCCGGTTGTTGGATGCCCCCACGGCCGAGACCGGCTGCGAAGTCATGCAGCGCGGTGTGCGGTGCGCCTCGCTGGGCCGGTTGATGCAACGGCTGGAGGGGAACTCCCGGATCATGCTGGTGGAGGCTCCTCACGAGCACGATCACGACAGCCCGGCGATGCACGAGCCGCACGATCCCTCCCGGGTCACCTATTCCGTGCTGGCCGAGCCGCTTCCCCCGGAGGGCGAAGACCGCCTGGTTCGGTTGCAGGGGACGTTGGTGGTCTACAACCGCCCGGCCGAAGCGGGGGGACCCACCGGAATGCTGCTGGCCAACAGCCGGGCCGACGACGCCGCGCTGAAGGACCTGCTCTCCGAAGCGGCTGGCAGCGAACTGTCTCTTGATGAGGAGGCGGCCTGCCGGGAGATTCTGCATCCGGAAGTGGCGGTGTTGCTGGGGAACTATTACCGGCCGAACCGCACCCCGGCCGAAACGTCGCGATTGCGGCGCGAAAGCCTCGCCCTGCAGTTGGAAGAGTGGCGGAACACGGCCCAGACCCTGTTGCAGGGGAAGACGCCCCGGCAGGCCATGGGAGTGCCGGAATTGGCCATTCCGCTGCGGGCGGCGGTGGTCGTGGCTCAGGCAACCCTGGTTCAGCTCTCGATTTCGCTCGACGTCGAAGCGCTCCGTCAGGAATTGCAGCTCCCCCCCACCCCGCGAACCAGTGTGACCATCGCCGAACTGGGGTCGCTGAACCCTCTGGCACTGCGCCGGCTCGACTACCCCTCGCTGGCCGACGACACGCTGCTGAGAGCCAGTCTCATCGCCGAAACCTCGGCCCTGCCGCAGATGGTCGACTGCCTCGCCGAGATTCGGGGACGGACTTCGATCGATACTGAGGGCCGCCTGCAGCAGACGGCCGGCCACATGCTGGCCGAACTGCTGCACAACCAGCGCCAACACGAGAAGGCGCGGGACCTGCTGCGGACGATTCTGGAAGAGGCTCGACAAAAGCGCGCCCCGCTGCAACAGCAGGTGATGTGGGAATTGCGGTTGCTGACCCAGTCTCGGCTGCTGGAGGACCAGAATGAAGTGCAGCAGATTGCCCTGCGGATCTGGCACAGTTACGTCCCCAAATTGCCAGAATTGAAGCGAGATCTGGTCAACGCCCTCCGCAACCTCGTCGAAGAGGGGCCATGGCACGGAAGTGACGGACCGATTGAACTTCCCGGCGGGGGTGTTCCCGGGCAGCTCTGGACCCCCGACTCCGAGGCAGCCGCGCCCGCCAAGGGGAAGTTGTGGCTTCCCGGAGCGGAATGAGGCCCCTCCCTGAGGTTCCTCTGTCGATGAGAGGCTTCGAGACCTGGCCGGACCGCGAAGGCCGGATCAGCCAAAGTCTGCCAGCCAGCGCATTCCCTGGGTGATCCAGCCGTCTGAGTTCCCCTTCAAGGCCCTGTGTTCATGAGCCAGCTTCCCCCCTGGGGTCAGGATGACCTGCCCGAACCGCTGCCTTTCAACGCCCGGAATGTCTTCCGGGTGATTGGCCCGGGGGCCATCCTGTTGGCCGCCTCGATTGGGGGGGGAGAATGGCTGGTCGGTCCGGCGACCGCCGTGAAGCACGGCGTGGATGTGTTCTGGATCGCCACCACGGCCATCATCCTGCAACTGTTCTTCAACCTCGAGGCAATCCGATACACGCTCTACACGGGCGAGCCGATCTTGACGGGCATCATGCGGCTGCGCCCGGGATCGTCGTTCTGGGGTGGAGCGTATTCGTTCATCACGATCTTGCAGTTGGGGGTTCCCGCCCTGGCCCGCGGCTGCGCCCCCGTGTTGTTCGCACTGTTCTTGTCGCGGATGCCCGGAGAACAGGGGCAGAATGACACCGTTCTCATTCTGATTTCTTACCTTGTGATGGCATTGGGGGTGGCGCTGCTGGCCTCGGGCGACAAAATCGAACGGACTTTGGAGCGGGTCTCGTGGGCGATGATCGCCTACATCTTCCTGTTCCTGCTGTTTGTGAACCTCTGGTACATCCCCTTCGAGCACTCGTGGAAGACACTGTCCGGGTTCTTCAAGTTTGGCACCGCCCCGCGCGAGGCCGATGGGCACATCGATCTGCTGTTGCTGGCCACCTTGGCGGCCACCGCCGGGTCGGGCGGGATCGGCAACCTGATCATCTCGAACTGGGTTCGCGACAAGGGATTCGGAATGGGGGGGCGAGTGGGTGCCATTGGGGGAGCTTTTTCGGGCGATGAGCAGGGCCCCTCGCATGTGGGCAAGGTCTTTCCCCTCACCGAGACCAACCTCTCCCGCTGGCGGACTTGGTGGAAATATGTGGAGGCCGACCAGATCTGGCTGTGGGCCCTGGGGTGTTTCATTGGGATGTTCCTCAATGTGAACCTGGCCCTGTATGTGGTCGACCCCAGCCTGCAAATGGATGGCCCCAACGCGGGAGCCTACCAGGCGCAGCAACTGGCGACCAAGCTGTGGGGCGGCCTGTGGGGTCTGGGTCTGATCAACGGATTCTGGATCTTGTTCTCGACCCACCTCGGCAATACCGATGCGATGGTACGCAATGTGACCGACATTCTGTGGACCGCCAGCCCGCGGCTGAGGGAACGGAAGGGGGGCATTTCCCGCATCTATTTCAGCGTGCTGATCTGCGTCACGCTGTTCGGAGGGGCAGCGCTGCTCTTCGGCAAGGCGATGCAGCTCTTCAAGTTCCTGGGGTTCATCGCCAACTTCGTCTTGGCGGTCGCCGCGCTGCAGGTGCTGGTGGTCAACAACACACTGCTCCCCCGGCCGCTGCGACCATCCACCTGGCGCAATCTGATGCTGGTGGCCTGCTGCCTGTTCTATTCGATTGGCACCTTTCTGGCTGGTACCCAGCAGGTTCCCGAACTCCTGAAGGCGGCCCGCGCACTCCTGCCGCTGTAGCGCCGGCCCATATCCGAGGTGTGCCTCCGCCCTGAACGGTCGATGGCGACAGACCCGTTCGGCGAGCCACTGCCAGGCTGGATGCCGGGTCCGGCGCGTCGAGCGCTGGGGCGCAATTGTGTGCGGCAGGCTCAGCGGACCAGTCGGACCGAGTCGACACCGGTCACGGTGATGACATCGGTTCCCACCCGGGGGTCATAGACCCGCTGTCCCAGGATTCCCGCCTCGCGGTTCTGCCACGAGTTGAGATTCACTGCCGGTGTGGGAGCCAGGTACGCCAGGACCCGTCCATCGGGTGCCACCAGAGCGTAGGGGGGGAGTCCGGGCCGACCCGCTGGTCGGACAATGCCCGCGCCATCATAGTCCGTCCGCTGGACCATCTGGGGCGGGGCTGAGCCGCTGACAATTCCACCTCCCGCAGTGGCGGCACCGGGGGAGCGGCGGGCCAGGGCGGTTCCCCGGGGCGGGGGGGCGACCGCCGTTTCGCGCGGGGTGAGAATAGGCCCCAGGGGGAGTCCCATTCGCTGGGCGGCCACCAACTGGGCATCCCGCCGCTCGGTGTCGAGCATGATCTGGCGAATCGCCAGCCGTTGCTGTTGCGTCTGCCGATAGCCACGAATCTTGTGGAACCTCGCCTCCAGCATGGCGGCGAGAGCCGGGTCACTGAACGTGGCACCCAGCCGGCGGTATTCGGCTTCGATCCCCTCGAGATCCCAGCGCAGAGGCTCGGCCGATACCATCCGGCGCAGTTGTTCGTCCAATCGTTCCAGGGCATTCAACTGGCTCTCGAACTGTTCATCGTGCGCCGGTTCGAAGGCGGGAGCCGGAGAACCCCCGCGCGACCGGACACCCTTGGGGCGAGTGGGGCTGCGGGGCTCGGGTTCGACATACGGTCGTTCGGCGGGGCGAATCTCGTCCACCTCGGCGAGTGGGGCGGGATCGGCCACGTCTTCCTCCGCGAAATTGGGGGTGGCCCGGGAAGGAGCTGTGGGCTCGGCACTGCTGCCCCCCGTGAACCCCGGAGTGTCGGGCGACTGGACTCCGCCGGTGGCGGCGGAATCGGCCGGCGGTTCGTCGGTTGGTTCGACCGATTCGGCGGCCAACCCTCCCGCGGGAATGATGG
>JBKCTR010000742.1:0-4990 GCA_046318755.1 Planctomycetaceae bacterium | reverse complement strand
GGGGTGAAGATCGCGATGTCGACCGTTCTGAACCCGCCGTTGCTGCGGGAAGGAATGGCCCGCGACTTCGTGCGACAGGTGCAGCAACTGCGCAAAGAGGGCGACCTCGATATTGAAGACGGCATTCGGATTGTCTGGTCGTCCTCGTCGTACGACGTGCGGACCGACCTGCAGGAATGGGGGAGCTATATCCAGTGAGAGACGCTGGCCGACGCCATCACCGCGGGAACGGCTGCCCCAGGAGCCAGTGAAGCCCTGGTGGGAGACCAGACGGTGCAGCTCTGGATCGAGCGCGCGGCGAGATGACTGCCTGACAGGTGACCACGTGCAGAGCAACGATCCGCTGGGAAAAAAAATCCCGCGAGGAGTTGTCCCGGGGTCGGCGGCACGTGATTCCTCAACGTTGCAAGTTGTTGTCTGCAGGGCAGTTGCCGGGCCGCCCCTGGGGAGTCGGACAGGGAAAAAGTAACGTCTTCCCGCCGGGGGCCGGGGTGTGCTATAAACTGGATCTCGCCTGATTCGTGGTTGCGTTCTGTGACCACTCACTTCCCCGCGTCACTTCCATGAAGATCTTCGCTCCCCGTGTCCCGGTTCCCGGGCATGGTGGCTCTGCGTCTGGTGCTTTGCCAGACGTCCCTCCCCCCACGTCGGTCCCTCCCCGCAGTCTGCGCCCCAAGCGATCCAGCCGGCGCCGCGTGATGCGCCGCAACCTGCGCAACAGCGTGGCCGACTGCGCCGCCTACAGCCTCATGGTGGGGATCGGGGAGACGTACTTCCCCGCCTTCGCCCTGGCCCTGGGGCTGGGGCAGATTGTGTCGGGACTGGTCGCCTCGGTGCCGCTCTTGATTGGAGCGGTGCTGCAGTTGATCTCTCCTTATGCCGTGCGTTGGCTCGGTTCCAACCGGCGGTGGTGCGTGCTGTGCGTGCTGCTGCAGGGGCTGAGTTTTCTGCCCCTGGTGGGGGCGGCCCTGGCGGGGCAACTTCCCGCGTGGGCTCTGTTTGGGTTTGTGGCCCTGTATTGGGCCGGTGGGCTGGGGGCCACGCCCGCCTGGCAGACCTGGATGGAGACAGTGGTCCCCTATCACGTGCGGGCTCCGTTCTTCGCCATGCGCACCCGGTTTGGGCAGGGGGGCGTGCTGGTGGGTTTCCTCGCGGGGGGCTTTTCGCTGCAGTACGGCAAGCAACACGGGATTGTGCTGAAGATGTTCGCGGCGATCTTCGCCGTGGCGTTTGTGTGCCGGATGATCTCGGCCCGATTCCTCTCGCGGCAGACCGAATCGGCCCAGTTGAATGGTCCGCAGTTGCACGTGGGATTCGGCGAGTTGCTGAGCCGGATTCGGGGCGGCAGCAGCGAACGGCTGCTGACCTATTTCCTCGCGGTGCAGGTGGCGGTGCAGATTTCGGGACCGTATTTCTCCCCCTTCATGCTGGGGCAGATGCAGATCTCGTACCTGCATTTCGTGGCGCTGTTGGCGGTTTCGTTTTTGGCGAAGATCGTGGCGCTTCCCGCGTGTGGCCGCCTGGCAACCCTGTTTGGAGCCCGGCGGCTGTTGTGGCTGGGCGGCATTGGCATCATGCCGGTCTCGGGCTCGTGGCTGTACGCCTCGGAGTTCTGGCAATTGGTGCTGATCCAATTCCTGGGCGGAGTGGTCTGGGCGGCGTACGAACTGGCGATGCTGTTGATGTTCTTCGAATCGGTGCGCAAGGAAGAGCGAACCAGCATCCTCACGATGTTCAATCTGGGGAACTCGGTGGCCTTGGCCCTGGGGTCGATTCTGGGGGGCTGCCTGCTGAAAGTGCTGGGAGAAAGCCGGGAGGCCTACCTGTTCCTCTTCGCCGTGTCGTCGTTCGCCAGGGCGGCTGCGCTCTTGGTGCTGCGGTTTTTCCCAGGGGCCGAATTGACCCTGCGCGACGCAGACCGCGAGGCAGACGCCGAGGAGACCACCGCGGCCCTGGAAGGGACCTCGACGTTGTCTCGGCCCCAGATTGATGAACCCGAGGGGATCTCTGGTCCTGTCCGGCGACCGGCCACGCTGGTGAGCGGCGTGCGGGACCGAGCCTGAGCGGGCCACTGGTGAGAGGGGCGGGCATTCCCGTATCAGACGACACCTCTGACGCGGGGGGAACCCGCCGAGGGGCTCGGCACCCGTGCCTTATCGAGCGGCAGGTGCTGTTTGCCGGGGACCCAGTATCTTTCTGAACAGCAGCGCCCTCCGATGCTGCCGTAGTGCTGAAATTCGCGGTAATTCGAGGGGTCCCGGTGGCAGAGTGTGGCCCGAAGTGCTCTCGGCACGCAATCTGCTGCCTCGGGGATCTAGGGGTGAAGCCCGTTTTCGGGGTCGCCCTGCGCACTGCCTCCCGGGAAGACACGACATGAGCTCTGAAACGACGGTTGAACCGCTGACGCCGGAGGCGTCGTTGCTGCTGGCCCTGGAGGAAATCAGCCAACTGGTCTCGCAGACCCAGACTCCGGTGACGACTCTGAACCAGATCGTCGGGTTGATTCAGCACCGGTTCCAGACCGATGTCTGCTCGGTGTATCTGTTGACCCCCGACCGGGGGCAGTTGGAACTGGCGGCGACGCTGGGACTGCGGCCCGAGTGCGTGGGGACATTGCGGATGGGGCTGCACGAGGGGTTGGCGGGACTGACGGCACAAGAGTTGAAGCCCGTCGCGGTCGAAAACGCCTCGCAGCATCCGCGCTTCAAGTATTTCCCCGATGCGGGGGAGGATCCGTACAGCTCGTTCCTGGGTCTGCCGTTGTTCGACCGGGGGGTGCTGCAGGGTGTGCTGGTGGTGCAGACGGTGGCCCCTCGGGCCTACACGTCGGACGAGACCAGCATGTTGGTGGCGGCGGCCGGTCAGTTGGGACCGCTGCTGAACTCGTTACGGATGATTTCGCAGCAGGTGGTGCCCGCCTACGAACGGCTCTGGACATTGGCCCGTAACCTGTGGTGGTGCTGGGATGCCGACTCGGTCAGCATCTTCCGCGACCTCGATCCCGAGCGGTGGCAGGCGGGTGAGCACAACCCGGTGGCCCTGCTGCAGGGGGAGTCGCGTGAGGCGCTGTCGGGGCGGATCACCTCGGGGACCTTGCTGAGCCGCATTCAGAACGCCTGTCATCGCCTCGACGACTACCTCACCTCGCGGACCACGTGGGGAGCGCGGTTTGGAGGGGTGTTGCGGGCCGCCCCGGTGGCCTATTTCTCGGCCGAGTTCGGCCTGCACGAGTCGATGCCGATCTACTCGGGAGGACTGGGGGTGCTGGCGGGTGACCACGTGAAAAGCGCCTCCAACCTGGGTGTGCCCCTGGTGGGGGTGGGCCTCTTTTACAAGGAAGGATACTTTCGGCAACGAGTCAGCCACGAAGGCTGGCAGGAAGAGAACTACCTGCACCTGAAAACCGACGAGCTTCCCATCAGCCTCGTGCGGCGTCCCGATGGCACTCCCGTGCAGGTGGCGGTCGAGACCCGGCATGGGGTGATCCACCTGCGGGTGTGGCAGGCGACCGCCGGGCGCTGCCAGCTTTACCTGCTCGATTCGGATGTGGCCGAGAATCCGCCGGAGGACCGGGCTCTGACCGCCCGGCTGTACGGCGGAGACCACCGCGTGCGCATTCGCCAGGAGTTGATTCTGGGGGTGGGAGGCTATCGGGCTTTGCGGGCGGTGGGCATTCGCCCCGGGGTCATCCACATGAACGAGGGTCACAGTGCGTTCGCCGCGCTGGAGGTGACCCGCCAGTTGATGGAACTCGAGGGGATCGGTTTTGACGAGGCGGCCCAAAAGGTGGCCAGCCATGCCGTCTTCACCACCCACACCCCGGTTCCCGCCGGGCATGACCGTTTCCCCGGCGACCTGATGGAGGAACACCTGGGGCCGCTGCGCGACCGGTTGGGGCTCTCTTACGACGGTCTGATGGGGCTGGGCCGGGTCTATCCAGGCGACCACAACGAAACGTTCTGCATGACGGTGCTGGCGCTGAAGTTGTCGCGGCGCCATAACGCGGTCGCCAGCCTGCACGGGCATGTCTCGCGCGCCATGTGGACCTCGCTCTACCCGGGAAAAGCGGTCGATGAAGTGCCGATCGGACATATCACCAATGGGATCCACGTGCTCTCGTGGCTGGCCCCCCCCATCCGGCAGCTCTACGACCGCCACCTGGCACCAGGCTGGATTGAGCACACGGGCGAACAGCGCACCTGGGAACCGGTCGCGAAGATCGACGATGCCGAACTGTGGGAGACCCACCAGAACCTGAAGTTCGAACTGCTGGAGTTTGTACGACGCCGGCTGGCCAAGCTGGCGCAGCTACGGCATGAGCCAGCGGCGCTGGTGCAGCAGTTCCGCCGGGCGCTGAGCATGGACACGTTGACCATTGGCTTCGCGCGCCGGTTTGCGACCTACAAGCGGGCGGCCCTGCTGTTCCGCGACATCGACCGCATCGACGCGATTGTGAACAATCCCCGCCGACCCGTGCAGTTGGTCTTCGCGGGGAAGGCGCATCCCCGGGATGAACCGGGGAAACAGGTGCTGCAGCGGATCGCGCAGCTCTCGCACGATCGCCGATTCCTGGGGAAGATTGTGTTTGTGGAGGATTACGACATCGACACCTGCCGACACATGGTGCAGGGGGTGGACGTCTGGCTGAATACCCCGCGCCGGCCGCTGGAAGCGTCGGGAACCAGTGGCATGAAGACGGTGCTGAACGGTGGGCTGAACCTGTCGATCCTGGACGGGTGGTGGGCCGAGGCGTACGACGGGTTCAACGGCTTTGCCATCGGGCATGGCGAGACGCATACGAACCACGAGATCCACGACTCCCGGGATGCCCAGTCGCTCTACGAGGTGCTCGAGCAGGAGGTGATTCCGACCTTTTATGACCGGGACCAGAACGGCCTGCCGCATGGCTGGATCGCGCGGATGAAGCACTCAATCCTCACGTTGGGCTGGCGGTTCAGTGCCGACCGGATGGTGATGGACTATGTCCAAC
>JBKCTR010000741.1:0-2343 GCA_046318755.1 Planctomycetaceae bacterium | reverse complement strand
ACCCATGCCTGCGAGGGCAACCAGGGAGACCATCAGGCCGTATTCGACCATGGTGGCACCCTCTTCACGAACGACAACCGACTTGACCTTGCGAATGAAAGACGACATGCGAACTCTCCAGAGGCAAAAAGACACCACCGTGATTCAGTGGATCCCCACCATGGGAATCCCTGAAGTCAATCACGACAGACGAATGACAATTGGGGAAGTCAAACAACCTCCCGCCGATGGACTCTTGAGGTGAGCGAACGGGAGTCAATCGCCGCTCGCTGGTTCCAGAACACAAACGACTTTTGACGGAGGTCACAACCCTCGTGGTCGTTACCAGCCACTCATCGGACTGGGACGGACTGTGGCCAAGGTCGACCAGGAGCCGACCATCAGGACAAACCTGAGTGGCCAGGCTCCAAGTCGGCCAACCTTAGAGCTGGGCGACAACCGAGTTGAACAGGGCGTCCAGCGAGGTGCCGAGGGCGGTCACGCCACCGATGGCGGCGAGGGCGACCAAGGAGACCATCAGGCCGTATTCGACCATGGTGGCACCCTCTTCACGAACGACAACCGACTTGACCTTGCGAATCAGGGACGACATCAGAACTCTCCAGGGAAAAAAAGACAGCCACGCGCAGATGGAGAACGAAACACCCAAAAAGGCACGGCTCAGGACACACATGAGACATGCGGTCGGGTCATCAGCACGTCCCCCAAAAGTCAAGGCCGCTCAATGAAGACGACCCAGGTATTCTGGGAGTTGGTGAAGCTTGGGTTGATTGTCCACCAGCGAATGCAACACCAGACTCTTTGGACAACCCGTTCCCGTGCGACACATTCGACACGCAGCGGCGTGATACACCAACCGCATTCGTGTCATCCCGATTTCCGACAGCGAGTGAAGAATACGAGTGCCTCCAAGGGTTGTAAAGTGGGCAATCACAAAATTTCAGAACTTGGATAAACCAGAAGTGTGTTGGGGCTCTGAAGTCGGCCGTTTATGCAGGAAATCACATCGATGCGGGGCATCGCTACGAATGGCCCGCATGCCGAGTCGAGACTGGGTGAGAACTCATTCGCTCTCGAAAACCGGGCGAAAAACACCATCTTTCGGAAAACGCCGCGAGTGGCGCGAATTGCTGTAATCAAAAGACGAAGATCGGCTCTCGGCGGAAATGGCTCTCCTCATCACGTTGGGGATCGAATGTGGATATCCTGGTTCCTGCAGAAGTGTTCGGGGCAGTGTTCGTTAGGGGAAAGTACCCCTGTTGACACTGGAAACCAGCCGATTCGAGCGAAAAAGATGACGGCCACGCACTGTGGAGAAGCGATGAGGACGCTTCACAAAGGCGGCCTGGGCAATTCGCTGTAATCAAAAATAGGGGACAGCGAGAAATGATGGGTTCCCTCCCCTCTCAGTCTTGGGAATCATTGGGGAGTGCTGGCGGGCCGCAGGTCTTTCTTCGCGAGGCGTCGACCGCAGCCAACGATGCGTTTGGCCCAGAAAAACTGGTGCTGCGAATGTGGCCTTTGCGGACCGTGCGGTGGATTCGCCTGATCAATTCGACGAAAAATCACGTCCAGGATAGTTTGCTGTAATCAAACAAGGGCCAGTGAAGCGGTAAGGTTTGCCGACGAGTCCAGGCTGAGGAAAACGCGCGGTAAGTTCTCGTGCCAGCCGGGCCTGTTGCGCAGGCCTTCCGCCGGTGTCGAATCGCGATGTGACCCCTCAAAATCTGAGAGTTGAGGCGTGGGCACTCAGGCTGGGAGATGTGAAGAATCTGTGAATGGGGAAAATATGATGCACTGGGGAACTTGCTGTAATCAAAATTCCAAGCAACGCCGAGCGATGGGTTCCAGCTCGACGGAAGGTGGAGCTCGCCAGAGGAAAACCCGTGCAGTGCCGGTGCATTTCTGATCGAGCTTCCGCCGCAGCCAACCGTAGCCAACACCAGCGTGGGCGTGCGGGGAAGTCGCAGCAGCGAATCGAGGCACCTCAAAATGTCAGAGAATACCGCAGGCTTACAGCAGGAGTACCTGGTTGCTGAAACTTTCCGTAATCAAAAAGTGGTCAATGGCTCCCCGATGAAGTTTTGCCGGTGCAGAGTGCGTGGCTGGCTTCTGATCCTGCTGTTGACGGGTGGGGCTGCACAGCACTTGCGAGGCGCAGACCGCCAGTCGCGATGGTCGCGGGCTCCCGGGACAAAGTCTCAGCGGAATGTTCGTGGGGACCGTCGGATGGTTTGTGGTGGGCGTCAGGAAATCATCAGCAATCGGCATTTGCTGGTCTGGGGAATCTCGTTGGCGGTTGCCGTCGACGGATGAGGCAGCGTCGGATGTCATGGATGCTGG
>JBKCTR010000740.1:0-6001 GCA_046318755.1 Planctomycetaceae bacterium | reverse complement strand
GCTCGCGCGACGGCTGAAGTACGGGACTGGCCCCCTTGGGAACCGGCGTCGAGGCAGGCTCAGCCGGTCGGACATCGGGGGGCGCCGCGGGACGCTCGGCGTCGATCGTGTCGGTTCGCTCGGCCTCCAACACCGGTTCCTTGTGAGCTTGGGGGACGGCAGCATCAGTTCCGGGATTGGCAGTTCCGGGATTGGAGCGGGCCGCCGCAGTCTCGGGGCCGGGCACGTCCGCAGATTGGGCCCACGTCACCTCGACGCCAATTCCCCCCAATCCCAGAGCCAGGATGAGCCCTCCCCAGACCGCGGTCGCGGTCACTCGACGCAGGCACACAGCGCCAATTCCACGGGTCGGTATGGCTGAGTTGCGGGGGTCGAATGGACTGCTCATTGGACATCACTCCTTGTGTGACCCGTGTGCACCCACACGGGTGTGCTGTGGCCCGCGTTTGCGAATCGGTGGGGAACGGCGCGGGGTCTCGAGGTCGATGCCCCAGCCAGTCCCGCATCACTTCAGGCGATCCGGGCCTCGGTCGACACCATGTTCCGGGCTCGCACGGAGGAAACCGGTCGGTGCGGGGCCGCCCACTGCACGACCACCGCGCTCGCGACGGCCAGCCAGTTTCCCCAGCGCTGGTCGAACGCGAAGACCTTCGACAGCCCCACCGCCACCAACGCCACTCCCACAACGCCCAGCCAACGGAAGGAACGCTTTCGCCGACTCTGCGCGAGGCCCCCCCACCCGGCGAGCCCCAACAATCCGGCCAGCCAAACCGCGAAGGCGGCCGGGCTGAGTGACTGCTGCCCATCAACCAATGGCAGGTCGCCAAACTCCGTCCAGAGGGGGGGGCCCAGCGGTCCCCCCTGCTGAAGATTCACCAGCAGCCGTTGCGACATCCACCAGATCAACAGACCGCCTGCCACCCCGCACGCCATCTCGGCCAACCGGCGCGAGAACCAGCTCCGATCGGTCGTCTCCAGCAGCCGCGCCGGGATCAAGGCCGCCCAACTGGTCACCAGGGTCGCCAGTCCGAAGAACACAACTCCCGGCACCGAGGCGGTAATTTCCCTCAGACCGGTGGTCTGGGGAAGCCCCACCCCGCCCCACAGCCACGCCGCTCCTCCCAACACAGCGGCGTAAAACCCGGCGGAACCCAGCGCGTCGAGCAATCCCGCCACCCGCTCACGGGGTGACAGGGGAAAGACAACCGGTTCCGCGGGAGCAACGGGGCGGTTCGGCCGGCGGGGGTGGTGATCTCGTGCCGCGACGCGGCGGGGGGCCACGGGAGCCACCGGCTGAACCCAGCGGCCAGATGTCCCCGCGTGGTCTTCAGACTGGCTTTCCGTGGATGGACGGCGGCCGCTGTTCTTGGAGCGACGGTCGGGACTGAGTGAGCGATACACCAGGTAACCCAAGCCCGCCCAAATCAGCCAGCCGGGAAAAAACAGCACCCGGACCGACTCCAGGGGAGACACCCGAACCCGCACGAGGGGAAGCAGGACCAGCAACCCCAGGGTGCAAGCCAATCCAAGCAAGAATTGGCTGGTCGGGGAAGCGGGCCACAGGTCACGGAGTGCCGCGAACTCACTCCGGGCTCTCGCGAATTCCGATCGGGCCGCAGGATTGGCTTCGGCGGCCTGCTCTTCACGCCCCCAAGTCTCCACGAACTCGGGACGGCGCCAAGTCCACTGGGGAGACCGCCCCCCCGCCACCTGCTTTTCGAGCCGCTCGACATCCACGAAGTGCGAATCGGGAATGGCCGTGGCGGGAGCCGCGGCAGGCCGGTCCAGCGACGCACCTCCCGGCTGCAGTGCTTTCCGGAACCGCTCGGCGAACTCTCGCGCCGACGTCGGTCGCCGCTCGGGGTCCTTTTCGAGTGCCTGGCCGATGACCCCCTGGAGAGCCGTGGGCAACCGCCGCAGATCGGGAGCCGTCGCGAGGTGCTTCATGAGGATCTCGCCGGTCGTCTCTCCCTCAAACGGAACCGACCCCGTCACCATTTCAAACGCGATCACACCAAGACTGTAGATGTCGAGCGCCTGGGTATAGCGTCCCCGCGAGACCTCGGGGGCCATGTAGTACACCGTTCCCACACTTTCCGTATGCAGGCTGCGGGTGGGGGATATGGCCTTGCAGAGCCCCACATCCCCCAGCTTCACAATGCCCGCTTCACGGAAGACATTGGCCGGCTTCAGGTCGCGGTGCACCAGGCCCCGGTCGTGCAGGTACTGCAGCCCCGCCGCCATCCCCTCCAGCCACACCTGCACTTCAGGCAACGGCAACCCCGAGGGATGCTGCTGCAGCACCTGCTGCAGGCTGGCCCCCGAGACAAACTCCATCAACACCCAATGATTGCCGTCGGTATCCGTCCGGATGTCGTAGATCGGCAAGAGGTTGGGATGCTTGAGATTCAGGCAGGCACGCACCCCGCGGAGCTCAATCTCTTCATTGTGCTGCAGCAGCTTGATGGCCAGTTCCTTGCCCGAGTCGGTGACGGCAAAATACACCTCACCGAAACCACCCCGGTCAATCCCGCGCTTGATGCGCAGACCGGGCAGCGGGCTCGCTTCCGGAGCGTAGGTAAACTTCATCGGCCAACTCCCGTCTTCACGGTGCCACGTCGTATGGCGGTTTGGTTGCGAACTCGCAAGCCTTGCTCAAGAGTATTCGCAGACGACCCCATTATCTTGACAGCAATTCGCTCAAAATTCCCGGAACAGGCCCCGCAGGGATACAAGCGACCACCACACGGGGGGGGAGGGGGGGGGTCGCCATCGTCTCTGGCGTGCGAGGGTTCATCAAAACCCGCAGTGGGCTCCGCCGGTCAGGCCTGCTCGGTCGCAGCACCGCGAACTCCTGCGCAGGGGGGTGGAGAATTGCCAGCCGGCGAACCCGTCGGCAGCCCCAGTGCCCGTATGTTCATGCCGCATTTTACAATTCGCCAAGTGGAACGGGATCTTCCTCTGGACCGAAACCGCGTCGGACAGCACACTCCCCACCCTGACCTGAGGACCTGTCTGGTCCTCGACATCCCCCTCCTCCGTCCCTCCTCCCCCGGACGGTCATCCTGACCTTTCGAAAGGCCCGCGATGCGCCTCCTGCCCCTCCTTGCCTGTTTTGGTCTGCTGGCCCTCGGCACGGGCTGCGGAATCGTGCATGAGACGGCCCGCATGTTTCAGCCGAACAGCAAGGATTACTCCGACTTCGATATCGACGACGGGAAAATGACCGATGAATGGAGCATCGCCGGCCAGGAAGGACGAGGCGACACTCCCATGAGTCGGGAGAAAGACGGGTTGACCGACATCCTCTCCAGCGACAAGGCCCGCCGCATCGCCCGCAATCTGGGAACGGATTCTCCCTGAGTCGACTGGCAGCCGCTGGCAAAAACAGTGCGGAGTGGCCCCCGGAGACAGACCCCGGTGGACGCACTCCGCGTGCTTCCCGAGCCCAACCGCCGTGCGAACGGCAGCGGCTTAGTGATCGGCGAACACCGGCTGGGCGAACTGCCCCAGTTGCTGCAGGCTGGCGGTATCGACCTCTTTGTGCAGGCTGTTGCCGTGCGAATCCATCGTGCAGATGGTGGCGAAGCCATTCACCCGCAGGTGCCACATCGCCTCGGGAATGCCGAACTCCTCGAGCCAGTGCACCCCATCGACCGACTTCACGCATTCCGAGTAGTACTGGGCAGCCCCCCCAATCGCATTCAGGTAGACCGCCCCGTGCTGCTTGAGGCCCGCCAGGGTCTTGGCCCCCATGCCCCCCTTGCCAATCACCGCGCGGATCCCGAACTTGCCGATGATGTCGGCCTGATACGGCTCTTCGCGGGAACTGGTGGTGGGACCCGCCGCACCACAGGTCCACTTCCCGGCGGCGTCCTTCGTCATCACGGGACCGCAGTGGTACAGAACCGAGCCCCGCAGGTCGACCGGTGATTCATGGTGCATCAGGTGGTGATGCACCGCATCGCGCCCGGTGTTCACAATTCCGTTGATCACCACCACATCTCCGGCCCGAATGCTGCGGATCTTCTCTTCGGTGACCGGAGCTTCGAGCACCACTTCGCGACCGGTCAGCTTGAAGCCCTGCCCCACCGCCAGCTTCTTGATCTCATCCTGTTCGCGGTAGAGCCACTTCTGGATCTGGCCGGTCTGGGCGTCCAACACCACCCCCAGCCGGCGGAAGGCCCAGCACTCATACGCCACCGAGACAAAGAATGACGCCGGCAGCCGGTTGAGAACCCCCACCTTGCATCCCAGCAGCGTCACCTTCCCTCCAAACCCCATCGTGCCAATCCCCAGGGTATTGGCGTTGTCGGTAATGTACTTCTCCAGCTCGGCCAATTCGGGGACAGGGTTCACATCATCGGCGTTCCGGAACAACTGCTCTTTGGCATGTTCGTAGCCCGTCGTCCGGTCGCCGCCAATGCAGACCCCCAGGTACCCCGCCGAGCACCCCTGCCCCTGCGCCTGATACACCGCGTGCATCAGACACTTCCGCACTCCGTCGAGGTTGCGGTCGGCCCGCCCCAGACCGGGCAGCTCCTGCGGCAGCGAGTACTGGATGTTCTTGTTCTCGCACCCCCCACCCTTCAACACCAGCTTGATCTCGACCTCGGACTTGCGGTGCTGATGAAAGTGAATCACCGGTGTTCCCGGCCCGAGATTGTTGCCGCTGTTCTTCCCCGTGAGCGAGTCGACCGAATTGGGGCGCAGCTTGCCCGCCTTGGTTGCTTTGGCCACCGCCTCGCGGATCTGCTCTTCCAGAACAATCTGGTCGAAGCCCACCGGCGTTTTCACGATGAACGTCGGCATGCCCGTATCTTGGCAGATGGGCCGCTCGGTCTCGCACGCCATGTCGACATTCAAGGCGATGGTCGCCAGGGCCAGCGAGGCGTTGGTGTCGGGCGTCTCCCGCTGTTGCGCGTCGGCGATCAACCGGCGAATGTCGGAGGGAAGGTTGGTCGACGTCTGGACAATCAATTCCAACAGGCTGTCTGCGAACGACATGATTTCTGGCACGGGGTGAAAGAAACGCAAGGAACCGGCGGGGCATGGCCGAAACTGTCACAAGGCCCACTCCGCAGGAGTCCCATTGGACCGATGGGGTGCCCCACACAGCGACAACACCCGTGGGACGGGGACAACTCCCCCAGATCGATCCCACAGGCACAACTCTATTTCGAACGGGACTTCTTGGGTTTGGCAGGCTCGGTGTCTGGTACCGCGACTCCTCCGGTGGGCAGGCCCAAGGCCCGCATCACGGCATCCAGAAACTGGTCCATGGCGAATGGTTTGCGCAGGTAATCGACCGCCCCCAGCATCTCGGCATAGGCCTTGTGTCGGCCCCCTTCGTTCGCGGTGATCATGATGACCCGCGGCGGATTCGGCAGTTGCCGGATGAATTCCAGCACCGGAAATCCCCCCATTTGCGGCATCATCATGTCGGTGATCACCAGGCGGGGGGCGAACTCGTTGATCTGCCGCTGCCCCTCTTTGCCGTTGTTGGCCACCGCCACCACGAAACCGGCCGATTCGAGCACCGCCCGGAGGGTTGAGGAAATCTCCCGATCATCGTCGATGATCAAGACCTTCACTGGTTCAGACATGCTGCGTCGCCGCCTTGCGGAACAGAGGTGAAACTGCCTGCCAAAGATCGTATCTCGCGTCCCGACTGAGACACAAGACACCGCGACACAAGACACCGCCCCGCGAGCCGATCGCCCCACACCCGCGGCGTTCCTGGTGAATTCGTGCTCCGATCCTCAGACAAGCGGCTCGCTCAATGCAGCAAATCCCGCAGCATCTGCAGAAACTCCCGTTGATCGGGATGCAGCAGATCCCACGCCTTGGGCAACGGCACGAACTCGGCCCGATCGACCTCCCACGACGCACACCGCGGTTCGCTGTCGGTCGGGGCGGGCCCCGCGAAGCAGACAATCCGCTTGCCGCTCTTGCGGTACACAATGCTGCCCAGCGACACCAACTGTCCCGCCGCGACTCC
>JBKCTR010000739.1:0-3103 GCA_046318755.1 Planctomycetaceae bacterium | reverse complement strand
AGGCGACTCAGGAGCGCTACGGACTCAACAACGCCACGACCAAGACATTTGGCGAGCAGTGTCTCGCCGCCCGCCGGCTGGTCGAGCGGGGGACGCGGTTCGTGCAGATTTTCCATGGCTCGAATGGCGGAGCCGGTGAATGGGATGCCCACGGGGGCTTGAAGGCGGGGCACAGCAAGCTGTGCGCCCAGATCGATCAGCCCATCGCCGGTCTGATCGCCGACCTGAAAGCCCGGGGCCTGTTGGACGACACCCTGGTGGTGATTGGGACCGAATTCGGCCGCACTCCAGGAGCCCAGGGCTCGGATGGACGCGACCATCATCCCTATGGGTTCTCGGTCGTGCTGGCGGGTGGGGGCATCAAGGGGGGGATTGCCCATGGAGCCACCGATGAGATCGGCTTCCACGCGGTCGAAGACCGGCACTATGTGACCGACATCCACGCGACGGTGCTGCATCAACTGGGGCTCGATCCCCGGCGGATGGAGATTCCCGGCCGCAAACGGCTCGACATCGACTTTGGCAAGCCGATCGACGCCATCCTCGCCTGACGCGTCGTCGCCTCTCGATTGTGGGTCGCCTGTCATCCCTCTGACTGTGAGTCTGCGCATGTCGCTTCGCCTGTCGCGCCGCCAGTGGCTGGTTTCGGGAATGCTGGCCGGGGTCTGGGGCGGCGGGCCCGCGGGACTCATCCGGGCTTTGGCACAGGCAACAAGCGCCGTCGACGTTCCGTGGCTGGCCGATGTGCAACAGCCTCCCCAGCAGCCGCTGAAAGATCCCCCCCAACTTTCGGATTTGTTGCATCCCACGGGGCAGCCCGCAGTGGCGACACTCGAAGACTGGCGGCGCGAGCGCAGCCGGCTGCGGGGCGAATGGCTCGAGTTTCTCGGACCGATGCCTGCGAAGCGACCACCGGTGAAGTTGGCGCCCGTCAGCGAGGATCATCCGGAAGGGGTCACCCGCAGGCTGGTCCGTTATGAAGGAGAGCCGGGGATCACAGTCGAAGGCTACCTGCTGGTCCCCGACCGAGACCTGCCCGGAGCCGATGAGAAAGGCCGGCGGGCGGGACTGGTCGCCCTCCATCCGACCACCAACGACACCATCCACGAGATCGCCGGGGTACGCGGTCCCGAGGAACACCACGTGGGGCTGAAACTCGCGCGGCGAGGGTTTGTCGTGTTCTGCCCGCTCTGCTTTTTGTGGCACGATTGCCAGGATATCCCCGACGCCGTTCGCAAGTTCCACGAACGCCGTCCCGACACCAAGGGGATGGCCAAGATGTTGTACGACGCCCAACGCGGCGTGGATGTGCTGGAGTCGCTGACCGAGCTGATCGACCCGGCCCGGTTGGGCGCGGTGGGGCACTCGTTGGGGGCGAAGGAAACTCTCTACCTGCAGGCGTTTGACGATCGGATTCGAGCCGGTGTGTTCAGCGAAGGAGGCATCGGCTTTCCCTCGACGAATTGGAACGCTCCGTGGTATCTCGGTCCGGCGATTCAGGAAGACAACTTCCCCCTCAACCATCACCAACTGCTGGCTCTGATCGCGCCCCGTCCCTTCCTGGTTCTGGGGGGTGAAACTGGCCCGGGGGCCGCGGATGGCGACCGCTCTTGGCCCTACCTCGAAGCGGCCTTGCCCGTCTGGAAACTCTTTGAAGGCCCCCCCCGGCTGGGCCTGCTGAACCATGGCGAAGGGCACCGCATCTCTCCTGCCTCGTTCGACAAACTGGCCGAATGGCTGACGACGTATCTGGCGTGCGGCGGGTGCTGAAGACAGAGTTGCAATCAGCTTTTTAGACCAATAACGCAGATTGTCGATCCGCCGTCGGGCCGAGAGCCGGGCGGGAGCCGGGGCCACCCTAGCGGGAGCCGGGGCCACCCTATGAGAGCCGGGGCCACCGAGAGCCAGGGCCACCCTAGAGCCGGGCGTAGAGACGGGGCCACCCTAGAGCCACAAGCCAAGAGAGCCGGGGCAACCCTAGAAGGAGAGCCGGGGCCACCCTAGAGGAGAGCCGGGGCCACCCTAGGGCCACGAGCCAAGTGAGAGCCGGGGCCACCCTATGTCTGTGGAAAGCCGGGGCCACGGTAGCCGCGGCCACCCTATATCTGTGAACGCATAAGGCAACCATTGCTGGCCTTTTTTGGCAAAGGTGAGGACACAAGAATCAGTGCTACATTTTTTATCAATCAGAGCACATAGTTTGGATGCCAACGCAACGAATGCCGTAATCCTCAATACCATAGTGACTGCCCACGACATTCGTTCGCCGCCGATCCGATTGAACACCTCACGTCAGACGGCATTGCCGGCGCGCAGTTTCCGTCATTCACCGTGCAAAGTTCCTGACTGGGACCAGCACGATGGACCTTGATACCAGATTGGCGATGGACTCAACCCATCATTGGGGTTCCGCCGGTTGATCCGCGGCAGGTGGTTCGACGATTTCCCGGCTCAGCGCGATCCCCTGAATCCACTTTTGCCCCCGTTTGGCCGCCTCGGCCTCCAGGGCGGCCGGTCGGCCGATCGCCCGCCGCAGCCGGCCACGCTTGTCGGTGAAGCTCGCCACCAGCTTCAGCCAGCCTTCTCCCTGGACCCCCAGTTGCTGCAGGATCGAGGGTTGCTCGGCCGGGATCCGGCCCACTTTCCCTTTCGCGACTTGCCGGCCCGTCCACTCCAGCAGTTCGAGGTACTGGTGAAAGGTCATGTTGAGGCACCCGAGGTTCGAGGTCCGGGTGCCGGGAACCGGTCGGTGCAGCGCCTGCTCGGTGATCTCCAGAGGCGCCAACCACGATCCCCGCCCCGCAAACGCTGCGTGCCGGGCGGCTTCGGTCACCAGCGCTGGGGGGACCTGAGTCAGAGACTCGAAAGCGACCTTTTCCCTCTGGACCGTTGTCTTGGCACCCGCCGACGAGGCGGGGCGGGTCCCGCAGGGTTCGTTCCCGACTGGGTTGGCCTCGGGTGGGCGAGTCGAGGTGGAGCTCTCCTCCGGCCCGGCCCGGTCGGTCGCCGATTCGGTCGCCGGAGTGGCGGGAGCGTCTTCTTCGTTGACCTCGAGGCCATAGTCGCGCCGTTGCCGGGGGGTCAGCGTTGTCGCGAACGATTT
>JBKCTR010000738.1:0-9220 GCA_046318755.1 Planctomycetaceae bacterium | reverse complement strand
GGAGGAACGAGCCGGTGTTTGGGTGCTGCCTGCTGCAGCCCCCGGAGGTGCGGGTGGAGACTCCCGCTGGCCGCCGGGGATGTTGGGGACCTCAGGGAGGTCGCTGGGGGAGTGGCCGGGGGCGTGTCTCGGGGAGTGACTGGGGGGTAATGGAGCTGGGGGAGGGGTCGCGGGACCCGTTTCACGTGAAACCGCCCCGGTCGGAGGGGGGGGGTTGCCGTCGGGTTGGGTCGTTTCACGTGGAACGCTCCCCGGCCTGGCGGCCCCCGGGCCCGTTTCACGTGAAACAGGCCCCGGTTCCGTCACTGCAATCGTGGGGGCTGGTGAATTCGGCGAAGCTTGCCGGGCCGGGTGGGCAAGCACAGCCGGTTCGTCCCAGGGGTTGGCCCCGTCGGAGGTTCGCTTGTCCCCCTGATGGGACAAATCGGCGTGGCTTGCCCGACCATCAAGGTCGGCGGGTGTTTCACGTGAAACGGGGTGGCCGACCGCCGGGGGGGGCTTTCCTGTCGTTCGGAAGAGCAGCCAGGGGAGCACCGCCGAGCTCCAGATCGCCAGGGGGAGCCAGCCGTTGTACTTGGTCCACCACGCGAGGGCGGCACAGGCGGCCCCGGCGATCAACCGCCGGCTGCCTCCCCGCTGAATCCATTCCCCCCCCAGGTAGACCGCCGCAGTGAGGAACAGGCAGAGAGGGGTGTCGGTCAGGGCGGTGCGGGAGAAGTAGGCGTGGGGACCAGACAGGGCGGCCAGGGTGGCGGCCAGCAATCCCGCCGGTGGACCAAACCACTGCCGTCCCACCCACCACACCAGAGGAACCAGCAGCGAGCCGCAGATCAGCCCTGGGAGCAGGGGGGCGATGCCTGTGGGTCCAAACAGCGAAATCGACAGCTCAATGAGGGCTGGGACCAACGGCGGGGCATAGAGGTGCCGGGCGGGGTAGGCATAGTCACTCTCGGGCCCGAACCAAACGTTGGAAGCATAGACCCCCTCGTCGAAGTGGCTGAGGGCCACCTGCGACATGCCCCCCCACCGCAGCCAAATGCCCAGCAGGGTGACCAGCGTCGCCAGGCCGACTTCGCGGAGCGAGGGGGGCGATCGCTGGAAGACCAGAGCCGGAGTTCCAAACGACGCAGCCATGGACGGGGCGAAGAGAAGGCCAGACACGGGAAACGCGCACTGGCAGGATAGCAGATTCGCGAACCGTTTCGGCAACCGGCGTGGCACATCGCCCAGTCGCCCTGGTCAGTGTGTCGCCCAGTAAGTCACCCAGCCAATCAGGCGCCCAGTGAGTCGGTCCGCCCGGTCACAGCGTCGAGTGGGACCCGGTCGGTCTCTGCCCGGCGTGGCGGGGAATCGATCAGCGCCGGACCTTTGGGTTGTCGCGCAGGTACGTGTCGCTCTCGAGGATTTCGTCGTCAGCGGGTGCGGCGGGTGGCGAATCGGGCGGCTTCACACCGGCTGGGGGACGGACTTTGCGTGGGGCGTCCGCCGGGTTGTCTCGGCCGCCGCGATTGGCGGACTTGCCCACAGGCGCTTTGGTCAGCGGTGCACGCTGTGAGGCCGAGTCGGCTGGGCTTCGCTCGGAACCCGCCGGGGCTGGCACGGCCTCTCCCGGTTCGACCGGAGGGGGCACAGGCTGATCTTCGTCCGAGGGATCATTCTCATCGCGCTCGACGGAGGAGTCGGTTTCTTGGGGCGAGTCTTCGGGGAACTCGTCCTCATTCAGGGGAGCCATGGGGTTGGGAAGCGAAACCGATTCGACCCGCAGCTTGTATTGAACCGGGACGGGCTCGCGGCGTTTGTCGGCCAGGGGACCGGTGGGGGGAGTGATGACCACCTGGTGGGTGGCGTCGAACTTTCGCCCGTCGGCTGTCTTCAACCGGGCGACGACGGTGAGTCGTTCGTGTTCGGGAATCGATTGCCAGGGGACCCGCACCAGGAACCCGGCCCCCAGCAGTCCCTTGTGCCACAGTCCCGCCACTTCGTCGCGGGGGATCGACCACGACCCCAGCCGTTGCTGTTCCCCCGCCAGCGACAGGTCGAGCAGTTCGAGTTCGAGATCACCCCCCAGCTTCACCTGGTCGCCATGCTCGTCGACGGGGGTCAGCAGCACCGTCAGTCCCTCGTCACCGGGAGCGGGGTCGTTGTCCCAGCCGCCGGTCATCAACGAGTGCAGAGTGAGCTTCGAGGCGCGATGCAGCGCCTGGGATTGTTCCAGGGGAAGGGTTTGCCGTCCCGACTTGGCCAATTGCGAGCGCAGGTTGTCGGCATCCGACTGGGCCACCCGCAGATCGGTCTCTGTCCGTGCGAGGCGATCTTCCAGCGCGACCCGCAGGTCTTCCTGCTGACGCAGTTCCGACTCGAGCGCGTCGAGGTTGCCGCGCGCCGCACAGCCGGCGACTGCGAACAGACCCAACAGCACTCCGAGAGGACGGCACCAGGGCATGATGTGCGGAGGGGAGAACAGGACCGACGAGCCCGAACGGGGGCGTGGAGAGGAACCGCAGCGCGGCGGGAGAGTAGCAGGCCCGGCCCACGGCGTCACTAGCGATTTCTCGCGACCCAGCTTCTCCAGTCCACCCGGTTGCCCGCGATTGTCTGGACTGTCGGTCCCCTGGGGCGCCTGGGGGGACTTGCAGATTGATAAAGAGAAAGAAAATCGTGCCCACCCCCGCGTAACCGCCGGCAGGGCTTAGCTGGGATCGATCACCCGAATCTGCAGCGCGCGTCCGAACGCCTTTTCGAACGACTTGGCATGGTTGCGCACTTCCCACAATTCGAGATGGCAGTCGCGCGCGGGAGTCAGCTCGAGCAACACGGTCTTCGGGTCGATCGATCGGAACCGGGCCCGGTCGACCGATTGCAGGTGGCTGCGGTCGAGACTTTCGGCGATCCGCAGGAACGAGCAGAGCACCCTCACCGTGTCTCGCGCCTCTTTTTCGAGCAGTGCGTACTCGGGGTGCTTCATGCGGGGGAATGCCTTGTGATGAAACAACACCGTGGTGGCGATGATGGTCAGCTCGGTCTGATCGAAACCCAGCAGGTCGGCATTGCGGATGAAGTAGTACGAGTGGACGCGGTGCTGCGAGTAGCTGAGAAACCCGCCGATGTCGTGCAGCAGAGCCGCGTGCTCGAGCAGTTCGCGTTCCCAATCTCCTCCGTCATGAAGACCCAAATCGCGCGCCGAGTCGAACAGTTGCCACGCCAGCTTGGCGACCTGCCGGGCGTGTGCCTCGTCGAAGTTGCAGCGCCGGCCCAGCTCGAGCACGCTGCGCTCGCGGAACGACACCAACTGGAACAGCGGCGCGTCGTCCGAGCGCTGCAGCCAGTCGATCGGCAGCCCCTCGCGCAGCCCCCGTTCCGACAGTTGGAATCCGGGCACGTTCAATTCCTCGAGCAGCGTCTCCAGCACGGCCGCCCCGGCCACGATGATGTCGGCCCGCTCGGGGTTGATGCCTGGCACCTCGCGCCGGCGTTCCAGCGGCATGCCGCACAGCATCTTCACCGTCTCGCGCAGTTGCGCCCGGGTGATGACGTCTCCCTTCTGCAGGCCCCGCTTGTAGAGCATGCGCATGGTGATCTCGGCGAGATTGCAGGCGGTTCCCGAACTGGCGATCGCCTGCTCGATGGGAAACGTCCGCAGCCGCTGCAGCGTGCGCACCGATCGCGTGCGTACGTAGCGCTGCAGCCGGGCGTACTTCTTGGCCGAGACCGGCCCGGTGTCATCCCGGCGGAAGAACATGCTGGTCAGGCGGATCGCCCCCAGTTTGAGCGAGTCCAGAAACCGGTACTGCGTCTGGTCGCCAATGATCGTCTCGGTGCTGCCGCCGCCGATGTCGATGAACAGCGTCTGTCGGGAACCGAGGTTGGCTCCGCTGGAGACGCCCAGATAAATGAGCCGGGCTTCTTCTTTGCCCGAGATCACCCGCACGTCAATCCCGGCGATGCGGCGCAGATGCCGGACGAACACCGCGCGGTTCTCGGCATCGCGAGTGGCCGAGGTGGCGACGGCGATGATCCGCTCGGCCCCCCGCGAGCGGGCGATCTCGGCGAACTTCGCGCACACCAGGCTGGCCCGGCGCATCGCGTCGGGTTGCAGTCGGTTCTTGCGGAACTCTCCCTCCCCCAGGCGCACCGTTTCCTTCTGCTCGGTCAACACGGCGAACGAGTGATTGGGATAGAACCGCACCAGCAACAGCCGGATCGAGTTCGTGCCAATATCGAGAAACCCCACGCTGTGTTCCCCAGTGGCGGCGACCGGTGTTTCGGGAAGGGGCGCGGTGGGCATGCGGGGAGGCGGGCTTCAGCAAATTGGAGGGGGCGGGGACGCAACGGCAATTGCCATCCGCAGCATACCATGCGTCGCTGGTGGACCGGTATTCGGACAGGCTGGGATCCGGTTGAGGCGTACGGGGATCTCACGCCCCGCCAGGGGATCGTGCCACTCGAGCTGGCGGAACCCGAGCTGGTGGAACACTTGGCGGTGTGAACGGCCTCAGCCGACGCGCTGGGTGGGCGGAGGATTGACCGGGCGGCGCATCACCTCGCGCCAGCAGTACTGGCGGCCCGGATGCTCGGCCGGTTCTCCCAGCAGCAGCGAGAGCAAAATCGCCAGCGACACCCCCATCACACAGGGAACGACAATCGCCCAGTAGGGAGAGAGATGGTCGGCCGCACCCGTCAACGGTTTCCAATAGCTCCACACGATCGAGACCACCAGGCAGAACAGCACGGCCGGGATGGCCGAGCGCGCGGTCGCGCGGGGGACGAACATCCCGATGAAGAACAACGCTGCCAGGGGGCCGAGGAACAGGTTGAACGCCCGGGGCATGAGGTCGACAATGTTGAACTCATACTCGCGCGAGACAATGGCAATCACCAGGGCGAACCCGATGCAGACCAGCCCCAGGAACACGGTCAGCCAGCGGGCCAGGGACCACTGCCGAGCCGCCGCCTGCCGGGCTCCCGGCTGGTCGGGAACGAAGTCGGCACTGGCGACTGCCGCGATGCTGTTCACTCCGGCCACCAGGGTCTGCATCGCGTCGCAGAGAAAGTTGGCCAGGATCAGCCCGGCACATCCCAGCGGCAGTTCGTGGGAGTAGAAGTAGGGCATCAGTTTGTCGCCGGCGTCGCGGGCCGACATCCCTTCCGCCAGCCGTTCGGGCCGAGCGGTGTAATAGTGCAGCAGGGCCAAGCCCGACAGCCCCAGCAACAGGCCGATCGACAGCGACGACAGCATGTTGACGATGTAGCTTCGGGTGGCGGCGTAGGCACTGCTGGTCGAGCTGTAGCGCTGCAGCACCACCTGATCCGAGGCGTGCGTGCAGATTTGCCAGAAGAACCCGTTGATGGCCACGGTGCCAATCGTCATCCGCACGCGGGGATCGAGGCTGAACCAGGGAGGGCGGGTATGAGCGGTGTCGATGGTCGAGGCAGTCTGCCACCAGCCAACCGGGCTGTCTCCCGTGGTCAGCCAGACAAACACAACAATTCCCAGCGCCCCGCCAAACAGCATCAGCGCCTGCAGCACGTCGGTCCAGATGACTGCCTCGAACCCGCCGAAGAACGCGTACAGCGTGGCGGCCAGACCCAGCACGATGATCACAGAATAGATGTTCCAGCCTGCCATGGCCGAGAGGGCCAGCGAGCCGCTGTACATGACCATCGAAATCCAGCCGAGGCGCAGCAGGAAAAACAGCGCGCTCCCCAGCCGGCGGGCGGAGCGATTGAACCGCAGCTCGAGGTAGCTGTAGGCACTGGTCAGCCGCAGCCGCATGAAGAACGGGATGAACAGCGGAATGACCATCAGCATCGCCAACGGCCATCCCAGATAGGTGCCGAACACACTGACGCCGTTCTTCACCATCTCGCCCGTCAGGCCCAGGTAGCTGATCGACGAGAGCAGGGTCGCCATGATCGACAGCCCCACCGCCAGCCAGGGCATCTGGCGATTGCCGAGGAAAAATGTCTCGGTGTCTTTCTGCCGGCGGGCCGACCAGACCACGATGGCGGCGGTGGCCAACAGGTAGGCCACCACCATCCCGTAATCCAGCAGGCGTAAGCCTCCCGTACCAAGGGCCGCACTCGCGTCAGCCAACAGCCAGGGTGCCATGCGGTCTCCCGGGGGTGAACGGATCAAAACGGGCCGATCTTAGCCGAGTGGCTCGATTGGCAACACCAGCCCCCCCGGGGAAGCGTCGACTTTCCCCCGCGTTGGCGGGCTGGCTATTCTGATTCTGTCGATTGTTCCCTGTACTTCCGCCAGTCGGGTCCTCCATGCGCACCGTGATCTCTGCCGACGAACTGCGGACGGGAGTCGCGAGTTTGGCCCGCCGCCTCGAGGCCCGCTATCTGGGTCAGCCCGTGACGATCGTGGGCCTGCTCAACGGCAGCCTGATGTTTCTGGCCGATCTGGTCCGCGAGCTGCGCATTCCGGTCGAGTACGACACGCTGCGGGTCTCGGCGTATCAGGGAAAGGCCACCACCGCCGGCGAGGTGCGGATCGAGGTGGGACAGGTTCCCCCGGTGCAGGGCCGGCACCTGCTGCTGCTGGATGACATTCTCGACACCGGCGCGACTCTGCAGGCGGTGACAGAACTGGCCCGGGGTTGGGGAGCGCTGTCGGTGCGGACTGCGGTGCTGTTGTGGAAACGGGACCGGACCCGGGTGGGGTTCTTGCCCGATGAGTACATTCGCGAGATTCCCGACGTCTTCGTCGTGGGATATGGCCTCGACTACAATCGGCAGTACCGCCAACTTCCCCAGATCGTGGAATACGATCCGTCCATCTCGGCTGGCCAGGGCCTTCCGGAATGACCAGTTCCCATTCGGACTCTGCCGCTCCTTGGTTGGCTCGCCCCACCCTTTGCCAGGCTTTCCTGTTCTTTTTGCGAGTCTTCGCTCATGTCGAATGAACAACCGGTGTTTGAAGAAGAGATCCAGCCCAAGAAGGGGATGAGCACGACCGCCAAGGTGGTGATGGTGATGCTGGGGTTGGGGGGGGTGGGGCTGTTGCTGTGTTGCGGCGGCCTGTTTGGGGCAGGGGTCTGGCTCAAGCGGACCGCCGAACAGGCCCAGGTGACCAACCCGGTGGAGGTGCGCGCGTTGGCCGGGCAAATTGCCTCGATCAAGCTGCCCGAGTCGTTTGAGCCCCAGCAGGGACTGCAGTTACCCGTGGTGGGAATGCGGATGGTGACTTTTTACCGCCCCGATCGCATCGGCTGGACCGTGGTCCTTATGGAAAACAGCATGGGGTTTGATTCCTCGGACCCAGCCCAGCGCGATCAGATGATCAAGCAGATTCAGCAGCAGGAGAACCAGGAGGGGAACCTGACTGATACCGAAGATCGCGAGATTGAAGTGGCTGGGCAGAAGGTGTCTTTCCAGTTTGGCACCAAGACAATTCGCGGCGTGACAGTGCGGCAGGTGCTGGGGTTCGTCCCTTTGAAAAAGGGAGTGGTGATGGTGAACATCACCGGCCCGATCGACGACTTTGACGAAGACGAGGTGGTGGCGATTCTCCAGTCAATTGGAGAGCCTGGGGAGCCGGGTGTGGATTCTGCCACCGGAACCGCCATGGGTGCACCTCTGGCACCGCAAGACCCGGTCACGCCCCCGGCAGCCGCTGGTTCGGCGACAACTGAGACTCCTCCGCCAGTCGACGAACCGGTGGAGGCCGAGCAGCCCGAGCCGGCCGGCGTTCCTCAATAATCGTCCCCCCATAACCAGCCGGAGTCACCAACTGGCTGGATCGATCGGGGTGGGGCGGCGTCCCGCACCTCCCCTGGCGAGACCCGCACCGGCGTCAAGAGTTGCTTGGTTCGCGACAGACCTTCCTTCTTTGGATTTCCTCATGGCTGCGCCCCTGCGTTGGCGTTCCGCCCCGTGGCTGACTGGTCGGTTGGTGCTGTGTCTGGCCGCAGCGTGGCTTCTGGGGGGCCGTCTTCCCCCGGCCACATCGCAGGAGGATCGTGCGACCCCCACCGCGGAAGCCCGGCAGACCCAACGGACCGCACTCGAGCCATTTCAAACGCTGGTTGGGGGGTGGCGCGGTGTGGGCCAGCCCAAGCGCGGTTCCAACGTCGGTGCCTGGAGCGAAACAGCCGAGTGGCTCTGGGATCTGAAGGGGGAACAGGGCCCGGCGCTCTGCGTCGAGTTTGCCGGGGGGAAGCAGTTGCAGTCGGCCCGGCTGTGGTTTGATCCCGACAAGAAAGAGTATGTGCTGGAGGGGAAGCTGGCCGACGACGAAGTCCGGAGGATGACGGGAGTCCGGACGGGGAACCGGCTGGTGCTGGAATCGAAGGCCGAGGATCAGACCGTCCACCAAGTGACCCTGACGCTGCTGAACGACAAGCGGACACTGCTGCTGTATCAGACCCGCACCCCGCGTGCGACACAGTTCACCCGAGTGGCCGAGGTGGGCTACACCCGCGCCGGCACCCGGCTGGCCGAGGAGGGGGTGACGGGCCGCGAGTGCATCGTCACCGGCGGGTTGGGAACCATCCAGGTCGAGTACAAGGGAAAGATGTACTGGGTCTGCTGCACCGGCTGCCGCGAGGCGTTTGTCGATGATCCTGAAGGGGTTTTGGCCGAGGCGGCGGCCCGGGTGAAGAAACAGCCGTAAGTTGGCCCCTGGTCGAGGCCGCAGCCAGGGATGAATCAGTGCCTCTGACGCAGCGCAAACCGAACTGGCGGAGTGAACGGAGGCGGAAATGACCCTCTTGACGCGGCTGGTTGAGACGGTGCTGCTGCTGGGGGTGCTGCTGTTTTGCCTGTTCGGCTTTCTGGCGACCTTCGAGCCGCTGGATCGCGCGACCCAATGGTTGTGGAGAGTGATCTACATCCTGGTGGGGATCGCCTCTCTGATCGGCGTGCTTCATCGCCTGGGGAAACGCCGCGCAACAAAAACACCCCCGGGACGGGATCGTCCCGACCGGGGGTGAGTTCTGGTGGCAGACTTTACAGCGTCATCGCCTCGACTGCGGCGACGAAGCGGCCGGCATCGCTCTCGAGGAACGAACCAATCACCTCGAACACCGAGACACTGACGCCTCCGACGTTCAGGATGTCCGGACGCTCGGGAGCCTGGATGGTGGTGTGCGGCTGCAGGTCGATGCAGATCAGCTTCGGGCTGGGGATCTCCGCACCCCGCAGCTGGAACTGGTTCTTCAGGAACTGCTCCCACTCCGTCATCACCCCGGTCGAACCGTTGGCTCCGTACTGG
>JBKCTR010000737.1:0-3999 GCA_046318755.1 Planctomycetaceae bacterium | reverse complement strand
GCCCCGGCTCCCCACGCCAGCCACCACCGCCGGCCCATGCGCCAGGTATGCACCGCCCCCAGCAGGCAGCCCAGCGCGGTCAGAATGCTCCCCCCATGCTCGGCCCCCAGCGGGTAGGCGAAGATCACTCCCGTATGGGCGTCGAGCAACCAGGGAATCAGAGCGGCCGGACGGGTGATGGGGGGGAAATGCTCGGCCCAGCAGGCGGTCATGTCGCTGGCGGTCGCCTGGTATTGCTGGGCGGCGTTCAGCGCGAGGACCGAGCCGAAGCCCGCCAGCAGCAGCAGATGAAAGCCCGCCGCCGCCGCCAGCGTCCCCCGGTTGGGGGCCTGACCCGACCGCCAGTCCTGCCAGAGGACCGCGGCCAGGGCGAAACTGGCCGCCCCCCCCGCAAACACCGCGGGGAACGAGAACCAGAGCATTGGACCGATCAGAGCGGCCAGAACCCACAGCCAGCGCGACCGGCGGGCATCGTGATACCATTCCACGAGACACAGCAGGATCGTCAGGGCGCACAGCAGATCGCCCGCGTACGGCTTCACCTCGGCCGCGAGACGGATCGGGTAGTACGAGACCGCCAGCACCGCGACCGCGATGATCTGGGCGGGCCCGGTCAACAACCGGTTCGCCAGCCGCCGCATCACGAACAGTCCCGCGATGCCGCACACGAGGGGAAACAGCCGCAGCGACCATTCGCGGAAGCCAAACAGCAGCGTGCTGGCCTTTTCGGCCCACAGGAACCCAACCGGAGCGACCTGATTGTTGCGGAGCGGACTGAGCAGCCCCGTGAAATCCCGATCGAGCAAGTTTTCCGAAAGCTGGTACTCGTCGCACCAGAGGGGGAACGGCAGCAGGAACCGGATGATCCGCAGCCCCACCCCCAGCCACACAAAAAACCAGATCCATTGGGCGGCAGACGCATCCAGACAGATTCGCAGCCAACTCCCGAACCTGAAGGAAGGCTCCACCGCCGACAGCCCAACGAAGGCGGGGCGGTCTGCGGCGAGCAGCGAAGAACGGCCGGCGGCGTCAGCGACCGGGGTCGAAGTCTCGTCCATGAGTCTGATGGAAAAAGTCGGAAAGGGAGGTCCATCCACCACCAGCCAGCCGTGCGGAAGCTGGTGCGGGGCGGGACTTTAGCATTCCGGGGGGGAATGCCCCAAGGTGAGTTCGAGCAGGGGTGGGGGATCGCAGCCATGCACCGGGCGGTTGGCGGTTCACCGGGGATTTTGGCGAGGGGGTCTTTCCGGCTTGTTCAGGTGAGATGCAAAGAGTTCACCGGACAGGGCCTTCTGAACACCATGTATCAAGAATCTTACTGCATGGGAGGAGGGCGGAAAGGACCTTCTCCAGGCTGGGGGGCCGTCATTCCCAGGGGCGTCGGTTGTGTTGACCCGCCGTTTCACCCATCGCCTGTGGTGTACTGGCGATGGAGGGAGGGGGTGTGCCGGGTGATGGTGCGGCTGACGGCCGAGAACGTCGAGACGGGATGCGAATTGTAAACGAGTTCGCCGCGGTATTGATCACGACGACGAGGTTGTCACTCGAACTGTCCGGATCCCAATCCCCCAGAGCGGTTCAATCACCCCTTCGCCAACAGAGCCCGCAGCGCCTGATTGACCGCCTGTGAGTCGGGAAATCGTTCGCGGAGATCTGGATCGATCAACACGGCCCCCTCCTGCAGCGTGAAATGGCATTCGGTGACAGTTCCATCCGACTTTCGCACACGCACGGTCTGCCCGGCCCGATACGCCTGAACGTGGCGACCCCGAGCCCCGGCCGAGAAATCGCATTCCTGCGGCAGGGCATCCAACTCTGGATCAGGTGTGTTCATCAGAATATGTCCTCGCTTCGCGTGGGGTGGCCACACGGGCACCGATGATTCGAATGGTGTTCTCACACTCCGTGTACCAGACCACCAACAACCTTCCACTCGCCGCCAGACCGAGTTCCAACCACCGCTGTTCCTGATGGGAGTGTTCGGCATCCACGATCGTGATCGACCATGGATCGTTGAAAATTGTGCGGGCTTCCGCGAAGGACACGCCATGCTTGTGCACATTGCGGAGAGCCTTCCCCTCATCCCACTCAAAGACCAGCGGCATTGTCGAGGGCCTCTCGGAAACTGGCCCAGACTGGTGACAACTCGTTCAAGCTCCGAGCAAGAACTCGCTTGGGACAGAGACTAACGGAAAATGGTCACACTCCTGCGAATTGAAGTCAACTCGGGGTCAACCACCGGCCACGGCCCAAGACCAGGCAGCCTCTCCATCGTGTGGTCCGCGAAATTGTTTGCCAGACCAGTGCTTTGTCATCTCAACAACCGTGGTTCGTGGACCGTCGAAGGTGGTTCGTGGTGACGTTGACGGGAACTTGTCTTCGAGCCCCGGATCGAACCGCAATTCGGTCCGGCAGGTCAGAATACGTCTGGGGCCGGAACAAGTCGAAAGGACCTGCATATCCTGGCCCGGGGTTGCCACGGCACGTGGCGACCCCGGGTTACGGTCCGCAGACAGGATTCAATCCTGTAGGGATTGCAGAGGTCGGCGGTGGGGTGCCTGTGCGGGGCAGCGGATTGCGTAGGGCCCGAAGCGTGGACCGGGGCTTACAAACCTGGATGTTCGTCGCCACGTAAGTTTTCCGAGACGATCGTCCCCCCCACAGTCTTTGGAGATGGGAGGGGACCACCCCGTGTTGGAAGAGCGGGCGGCAGTGATTGCCAGACGTCTTCGGAATGATGGTCATGGTGGATCCGACCCACGCGCGGCCGTCCGGCACCGGGCCGGGTTTCATCAACGGATGGCCCCGGTTGCCCGATGGCCCCGGTTGCCCATGGGCAGAGAACGCGTTTGGGCCGCAAACGCCCCTTCAGGACATGGCCTGGGTGGATGTTTGATGACGGAAGCCGACGAATCACGGAATAGGGCCTGGTATCGAAATGACGAAGGGCCAAACCGATCCAGATTTGTTCTCGGCCCAGCGGAACGATGGTCTCCCGACAATCGCCCCGTGGAGCGGACACAGAGGTCCGCCCCCCCGCCACCCTGTGGTTGGGCCCAGACCACGGTGGATTGGGGTGGTACGCCGATGGGGACGGGCTTCCGGCCTCCTCCCCCTCTTCCGCGCGCACCCTGTCCGTTCCTCACCCGCGTGAGGCTGCCGCGAACCGGGCCGCTTACCCCTCAACCCGCCTGAGCGACCTTCTTGGCGTTGGTGTTGGGGTGCTTCACGCCGTTGCGCGGAGCCGTTTCCCCCACCCGCGATGGCTCGCCCACCCCCGCCGTCTCGGGCGTGTCTTTTGGTTTAATAAAGCTGGAGCCTCCGGCGGGTGGCCCGGCGACCGGGGCTGCGGAAGCCGGTTCCGCGCTGGTTTTTTCGGCGTTTTCGGCCGGTGGCGGGGCGGCGGTTGCGGTGGGAGGAGGGGCCAGGCCGGCGGCGAGGTCGCTCAAAATGGGGGACCGGTTCCTGAGCAACTCCGCTCGGGCGGCCATTTGTTCAGCCCGTTGGGCTTCCCGGCGGGCCGCGATCAGTTCGGGGTAGCCGACGATTTCGCGCACATCCCCCTCGTGCGGCTCAAACAGTGACGGCAGGTTGCCGTAGATCAGCGCTTCGCGGAGGTGCCGGGGTTGAATGCCGTGCTGGGCGGCCCGCTCGGCCAGCACTTTCCACACCGCCATCCCCCCCAGCACCAGCAGGATCTGATCGACATACTCCAGCACCCGCACCAGGTGACGGTGCTTGAGCAGGTCTTTCCCGGGGGCCAGCTCGGTCCCGGCCGATTCGTTCCATTCGAGCCGTTGGTCGCTCCCCTGGGTCAGATGCCAGGCGGGTTGGTCGAGTTCGGGCGTAAAGTGACATGTCTTGACGATCTCCAGCACCCGGCCGGGAACCTCCGGATCGGTCGGAGAGGCGAGCCGCCAGACCGAATGGGCGTTTTCCTTCAGCGACCGGCTCTGCAGGTATTTGGCCACCCCCTCGCCGTTGCGGAAGGCGTCGGGC
>JBKCTR010000736.1:0-7877 GCA_046318755.1 Planctomycetaceae bacterium | reverse complement strand
ACGGGAATCGAACACCGCGCGCAGCGAAAAACGCCGCGGCGGCAGCAGGCTGGTGGTGCACCCCAACGCTTTTTCGGACTCCGCCACCATTTTGCGAACCGCGTATTGTTCTCCGGCCGAGGGGAACTCGGTCAGCAGATGTTGCAGAATCTCCAGTGCGCGTTCGTGATTTCCCACCCTCTGATACTGCTGGGCGAGCAGATCCAGAACGGTCAGATCGTACATCTGGCCGGCACCGGGTTGCCGGAGGAATCCGACGAGGTCCCAGACTTCGTCGAGTTTGTCGGGATCCTGGATCAGGTGCAGCGCGCGCTGGGTGCGACCAAACGGACTTTCCGGGTCGAGTTCGAAAGCCTGGTCAAACAGTCGCTGGGCCGTTTGGAACTGGGAGAATTGCTGCAGATGGCTCCCCAGCCCCCGCAGGAGTTCTGGGTTATTGGGATGGGTCTGGAGCGCGGCCTCGCGAAATGCCTGTG
Source organism: Planctomycetaceae bacterium (assembly GCA_046318755.1). GTDB lineage: Bacteria > Planctomycetota > Planctomycetia > Planctomycetales > Planctomycetaceae > UBA10511. Next base: position 7,401 of record JBKCTR010000736.1, on the reverse strand, counting down.
CTTCGGAGTCCATCTGGAACGACAACATCGCCGCATGGACCTCAAGGGCCCCCTCGACAGTGGGAGATTTTCGGTACCGGGACAGGCTGTCGGAGACGCCCAATTGCCGCGCCGACTCCCATTCGTCGGGATTGGCCGCATAGTGCCGACGACAGTGCGGGCACTGATCGATGATCCGCAGACGCTTCAGCGGGATGACCGGGATGAAAACAATCACAAACCAGAGACGTGTTTCATAGGACTCCAGTTGCCCCAAGGCATGACATGCCCCACAAACGCTCTGCCGAACGGTCGGGTTCCGGTGACCGTAATAGTGAGTGCCAATTCCATTGATGGAGTAAGGCATCGTCTTCTGTTCCGAGACTCGGGAGTCGAGAAGTGGATTCAGAATGGAGGATAACACCAGAGAGTCGTTAGCGAAACCGGGGGGGGCGTGCGGTGCAAGAGCGTGGCGACGATCCGAGCCTCGGCCACTGACCTCGGTTGTCAATTGCCGGTTGGCCAAATGCCAGTTGAGCGGGGGCATGCATTGTCGATGCTTCAGGCTTCATTCGCTCCGGCGGACGAGCCTTGGTCCCCCTGACAATGAGTGAGACCGAGGGGAAATGGTGCCATTCACAATCGGTCCGCCTCGCAGTCGGGGAATGGCATGGTCGTTTTGAACGAATTTTTCGCATTTTTATTGTTGTGCGGCTTGCCGATTTCAAAACAGGGGAGTTCGCACTTCCGGGAAAGCCTGGTGGGAAAGTTGACCTGCCGAGAATCGCCCTCGTATAAAACAGATTGTGAAGGCATGACTCGTGATGGGCCGTGTCGACGATTGGTCTGCGGAACGGCCCAGGGAATGCAACGTCCCGAGGGCTGTCTTTGTTTTCATGCTCCCTTGGCTTCCAGTCTCCAGGGATCCGAATCACCCATGTCGGTCTCTCCGAAGTTTTTGTGGATTGTTCCCCTGCTGTCCATCGGGCTGGTGGGGTGCGAGCGCCCCGCGCCGATTCCCGCGCAGTTTCGATCGAGTGCCGAGATCCAGAAACTTCCTGAAGCGATGCAGGGAAAAGTTCGGGAGGCGCTCGAGCAGTACTGTGGCACTCCTGCCGAACCGAAACTGCTGGGCGCGCTGGAATCGCGCCCCGAGCAATTGAAGTTGGGGCGGGATGTCTACATGCAGCGGTGCTGGCAATGTCATGGCGAGACGGGTGACGGGGCCGGTCCAGCCGCTGCGCAACTTTACCCACGCCCCCGGGACTATCGCCGGGGAATTTTCAAATTCACCTCGTCCCCCTATGGCTCGAAACCCCGCCGGAGCGATTTGATCCGGACCGTGAAGCTGGGGGTTCCGGGAACCTCGATGCCGTCGTTCGCGATTCTGTCCGAGGCGGAGCTCTCGGCGGTTGTCGACTACGTGCTGGTGTTGACCCACCGTGGCGAACTGGAATTTCAGATCGCCCTCGAGGCCGAGGGAGAAGAGGAGCTCGACCCCGAGGCTGTGGCTGGTCTGGCGGCGGAGATTGTGACGGATTGGAATGCTGCGGAATCGACGGCAGTGAACCCAGAAACACCCAAGCCGGAGTTCACCAGCGAACATATCACCCGAGGCAAGCAGGCGTTTTTGACCAAAGGATGTTCGAAGTGCCATGGAGACGATGGCCGGGGACAGACTCGCGACAATCTGGAATCGAAGCTGGTGGATGTGTGGGGCCATCCGACGCGGGCGGCGGATCTGACCTCGGGGATGCTGCATGGGGGGCGGGAGCCGATCGACATCTACCGGCGGATCTATGCCGGGATCAACGGGACCCCGATGCCCGAGTTCAAGACGGCACTCGCGGCCGAGCCAGAGACGATCTGGGACCTGGTCTCGTACGTTTTGTATGTCTCGGGGCGTCGGCGTTCGTTGCCCGAACAGATTCCGGATGCCGGGAGCCTGGTTGCTTATCCCCGAGGGGGGACGGAAGCGGGGGCTTCCGGGGGTGATGACTGAGTTCGAGCATCGCGGGTGGGTCGGACGTGATCCAACGGCGACGAGATCCGTGGTGTACCTCGCAGCGTGACGACGGGAGCGATTCCAATGGAACAGACGGCGAAGCATCTCGAATTCGAGCGCCTCAAAGAACGTGTGGCCCAGCTCGAAGCGGAGCTGCAGTCACAGACGGGACCGTGGGCCCCGCAGGGAGAGTATCCGATGTACGAAGCCGTGTCGGGCTTTGTGCTGGGTATCGCCGGTGCGGTCGTGGCCCTGCTGCTGAATGTGATTGGCGCACCCGCCGACGGGAAAGACCCACTCCAGTTGATCCGGGTGTTTCTGACATTCCCGCTGGGGGAAAAGGCGTTGACGCTGGGGGCTCAGCCGAACCCGGCCTACCCCCTGGGCGACTGGATGATCCTGGCGTTTGGCTGCTGCCTCTATTTGGGGACAGGCATGCTGCTGGGATCGATTTTTCAGCCGATCTTCCGCCGACATGCCGACCGTTCTGTTCTGAAACGGATCGTGTTGGGGGTCGGTCTGGGATTATTGGTGTGGGTGGTCAATTTCTACGGGATCCTCTCGTGGCTGCAGCCGCTGACGTGTGGCGGCCGGTGGATCACCGACAACAGTGTGCTTCCCTGGTGGGTGGCGGCCGTCACCCATGTCGCGTTTGGATTGACGATGGCGATTTTGTACCCGCTGGGACGCTTTCGCGCTCCCGCGTCAGGAGTGGAACAGGCATGAGCAGCGCATCCCTCACCGACAACCGCACGGTCGACGTCGATCGGCTCGTCGATCGCAAACTGGTGCTGTATTTCTACCTGGCCTCGCTGACCTACCTGTTCATCTCCATGCTGGGAGGGCTGCTGATGGCCTTCCAGTTGATCCGGCACAATCCGCTGTCGGGCATTGAGATCTTCTCGCCTGGCCGCTGGCGGATGGTGCACACCAACGCGATCGCCTATGGCTTCATCGCCAACGCTCTGCTGGGGTCGATGTTCTGGGCTGTTCCCCGCCTGACGCTGCGGCCCGTGCTCAGCCGGCTGCTCAGTTGGTTCATCTTCATCGCCTGGCAGGGGGTCGTGCTGGCCACTGCCGGGGGGATCCTGCTGGGCCAGGCGCAGGGACTGGAATGGGGTGAAACGCCCACCTGGATCGACCCCGTCGCGTTGTTGGGGCTGGCGCTGGTGGTGCTGAATTTCCTCCCGTCGATCGTGATGACGAAGGGGCCGCTGTATGTGACGCTGTGGTACTTCATGGCCGCGTTGGTGTGGACCTTCCTCACCTACGCGATGGGGAACTTCATGCCGGAGTACTTCGTGTCGGGTTCGGCAGCCGGTGCGGTGGGGGGACTGTTCATCCACGATCTCGTGGGGTTGTTCGTCACGCCGATCGGCTGGGGACTGATGTACTATTTCGTGCCGATCCTGCTCAAAAAGCCGATCTGGAGCCACGGACTGTCTTTGGTGGGGTTCTGGGGTCTGGCATTTTTCTACCCCCTCCAGGGGATCCACCACTTCCTGTACACACCGATTCCCATGTTCCTGCAATATGGTGCGGTGATCTCGACAATTGCCGTGGAACTGGTGGTTGCGACGGTGATCATCAATTTCTTCGGAACACTGCGGGGCTCGGGGTCGGCCTTCATCACGAATCTGCCGATCCGCTGGTTCTACACCGGGATGATCTTCTACTTCCTGACCTGTCTGCAGTGTGCCTTCCAGACCACACTGACCTTCCAGGCGATCATCCACTTCACCGACTGGGTGGTGGGGCATGCCCATCTGGTGATGTTCGGGGTGTTCGGGTTGTGGATCCAGGGGATCATGACCTATCTGATGCCCCGATTGATTGGGCACGAATGGTACAGCCGGCGGCTCTGTGAGTGGCACTTCTGGCTGTCGGCGATCTCGTTGGCGGCAATGGCGACCGACCTGATCGCCGGAGGGCTGGTGCAGGGGCATGTATGGCGGGCCCTGCTTCCCTGGGATGTCTCCATCGAGGCCTCCATGCCCTTCTGGGTGGTCCGCGTGTTCACGGGCCTGGGGATGTTCGCCGGTCAGATCGTGTTTTACGTCAACATTTACCGCACCTTCCAACTGGCCCAACAGGGGGCTCCCGAGGCTGCTCCGGCGGCTCGTCCCGCCCTGGCGGGAGCGTAACGGCCAAGGTTGGAACAACGGGTGGAATTCGCGGTTTGCACGAGGTCTGAAGCATGCTGGAAAGTAAGGGAAGCGTCCTGGTTGTGGCGGGGCTGTTTTTTTTCGCCCTGGCGTTCGTCTCCAACGCCCTGGTCCCGGCCCTGATGTACAAGGATCTGCCGGAAAAGACCGCCGAGCAGTTGGTGACCGCCAATCTGCGATTCCAGTTCGAAGATCTGGCCCGGCGGTTTCCAGATTCGTTTGAGAAACATGTCGGTAAGGCACCGCCCGATGGTCCTGAAAAGGAACAGTGGCTGAACGACCGGTGTGCCGAGTTGCTGCGGATCGGCCGCAAGGTGTACACGGGGGAGGCGTGCTGGCATTGCCACAGCCAGTTCGTGCGACCCGTGTCGGGCGAATCGCGCCGCTGGGGGCCGGTGTCGCAGTCGTGGGAGTACCAGAACGAATTGCAGCGTCCCGTGTTGTTCGGAACCCGCCGGGTGGGGCCCGATCTGAGCCGCGAGGGGGGCCGGCGTTCGAATGACTGGCAGGCAGTTCATCTCTTCAAACCCACGCTGCTGTCGGACGGCTCGGTCATGCCCGAGTATCCCTGGTTCTTCGAAGGCTCGCCCGAGAAGCCGAATTTGCGCGGTCTGGGCCTGTTGACCTACCTCCAGTGGTTGGGATCGTGGTTGCCGACCTACCCGTACTACGAAGAGTGGACCTCGGCTCACCTGCCGGAAGGGGTCGAACCGGGGGCTGTCGATCAGGCAGCGATCGATGCGGCCAATCAGGGAGCGGCCGGGGCTGGAGATTCCAAGCCGAATCCGGAACCCGCGGCGCAGGAGAGCGAGGAGGGGCAGGACCCGGCGAGCGAGGCGCAGCCCACCGAGCCGGACGCTTCGGAACCAGCGGCCGAGAATACCCCGGCCGGGAATCCGGAGCCCACCACAGAGCCCCAACCGACCGAACCCGAGCCCGCCGAGCCCAAGTCCACCGAGCGCAGTCCGGAACCAACCAGTCCCGTCGATGGGCCGAGCACTCCCGAACCCCCCCCGTCTGAACCAAAGGCGGGGGAGGTGCCGACGGAACAACCAACCGAGGGGGATCGGCCCCCCGCACCGGAGGAACCCACCGTGCAATTCTCATTGCGGACGCGTTTTCGCCGACTGGGGGTGGCCTGATGAACCAGACCACTTCGGCTCCTCCCCGCAATCGTCGGGCGCGGGTCATGACGGCGATTTTCGCCCTGGTGATTCTCATTCCCAGCATGCTGGGATTCATCGCCAAGTTCATCGAGTTCATCGCGGTGTTCCGGGGGCAGGGGGAGGGTTCATTCGCCGTGACTCCCATGGTGAATTACCTCTTGGCGACCACTGGGTTTTTCTGTCTGTTCGGCTGGGCTCTGCTGCACGGCATGTTTCGGGAGATCGAGGCCCCGAAGCAGCGGATGCTGGAGACTGAGGAGTGGCTGGATCGGCAAGAGGCCGCGTCCGATTCTGTGTGACTGGTCCGTCGGACTGCGGACAGTGTTGCGGAATCCTGTTGAACCCTCGGATGGAAGGGGCCGTGCGTGGCTGTCGCCGACTTCGAAGATTCGAGAGCTGCCGGCTCGGGGGCCGGGCTGTCGAACGCGAGCCGCGTCGAGGGAGGGGTCCGTCCGCAGTGTGCCTTCTGCGGACTGCCGCTGCCGCCTCCCATCGCCTGGTCGCGTCGTGGGCCGCGTTCCGAAGAGTCTTCGTCGGCACCAGACTACTGTTGCACAGGTTGCCAGTTTGCGGCGGAGGTCACTCAGGCGCGGGGTGATGTGGGAGAGGCCCGCTGGACTCTGGCCCGCCTGGGAATCGCCATCTTCTGCAGCATGAATGTGATGGCCTTCACCATGGCGCTCTGGACCCGCGATGTTTATGGCGACCTCGCCAGCGACTCGCTCGTCGGACCCTGGGAGGGATTGTTGCGTGCGGCTGGTCTGCTCTTCACGGTGCCGGTCTTGGGACTGTTGGGGCTGCCTCTGGCGGAGTCGGCCTGGGACAACCTGCAGCGGGGGCGATTGTCGACCGATCTGCTGTTGTGTGCGGGAGTTCTGGCTGCTTTTCTGGTCTCGGCCCATTCCGTCTGGACCGATCGAGGACCAGTCTACTTCGAGGTTGCCTGCGTGATTCTTGTGATGGTCACACTGGGACGTTGGCTCGAGGCCCAGGGGCGTCTCCAGGCGGGGGTCGCCTTGGATCAACTCGCCAGGCTGTTGCCCGACACGGTACGGGTGCTGTCCGCCGAGGGACTGGTGGAGCAGACCGCCTTGGCCCGCGTGTTGGTCGGCCAGGTGATACAGGTCTTGCCCGGCGAGCGAATTCCCCTCGATGGCCGGCTGGTATCCGGGGTCAGCCAGGTCGATGAGCAGTTGATTACCGGTGAAAGCCTGCCCGCGACACGACAGCCGGGCGAGCGTCTCTGGGCGGGAACACTGGTACTGGATTGTCCGGCCCAAATCGAGGTGCTGGCGCCAGCGAACGAGGGGGCGTTGCAACGGATCATCGACTTTGTCAGGGCGGCCCGTCTGGCCAAGGGGCCGTACCAGGAATTGACCGACCGGATTTCCGCAGGGATGTTCCCCGTGATTGCCGGCGTGGCATTGGCCGCCCTGGTCTGGCATACGTTTCAGGGAGGTTGGAAGACTGGTTGGCTGGCGGGGCTGTCGGTGGTGCTGGTGGCGTGTCCCTGTGCTTTGGGACTGGCGACTCCCTTGGCTGTCTGGACCGGACTGGCCGCGGCGGCCCGCCGCCAAGTGCTGTTTCGCTCGGGTGAGGCGATCGAGCGATTGGCGACCATCCGCGGATTGTGCTTCGACAAGACCGGAACGCTCACCACCGGCCGCCCCCAAGTGATTCGGCTCGAGTGGGAGTCGGATCGGAACCGCAGTCGGGGGGAAGCGCTGGCCCGGGTGCTGACGGCTCAGTCGAATCATCCGTTTTCGCAGGCAATCCAGGGAGCTTTCGCGAAAGATAGCGGCCAGTCGCGTGACCCACAGTTCGAGGCGGAGCCAACCGCCGAAGGGCTGACCGGCCGATCGTGGACCGTCCGTCAAGTGGCGGGACAGGGATTGCAGGGGGAGACCTCGGAGGGAAGGAAGTGCTGGTTGGGAAACCAGGTGTTGATGAGTGCGCACGGGCAGCGGTTGGGACCGCGTCTCGCCGGGTTGGTGGCCGAGACGCTGCGCGACGGATTGTCGTTCACTCTGCTCGCCTGGAGCGGAGAGGTGCAGGCAGCCTGGGTCTTCGACGAGGAGTTGAGGGG
>JBKCTR010000735.1:0-5651 GCA_046318755.1 Planctomycetaceae bacterium | reverse complement strand
AACGACTACTTTGCTCCCTCAATGTTCCAGACAGACACCCGGGGTCTCGCCCTGGTTCAGGCGGGTCGGTCCGAAGGATCTTCGAGAGCCCGGCCGGGGGTTCGGTCGTTGGACAGGAGGGGTGCCATGGCGGCGGGTTATGTGTTGGCGGTGTTGGCCTCGGCACTCTGGGGACTGACCTACTGTCTCGATGAACGGCTGCTTGAGGGGCAATCGTTCTACCGGCTGTACTACCTGCACACCCTCGGGGGGCTGGTGGTGACCGCCCCGTTGCTGTGGTGGCGGGGGGAATCGCTCTGGCCACTCTCCGCCACCGGGCCCGTGGAGGGCACCCCCACTCCCCCCTGGCTGATTGTGGTGACCATGCTGGTCGCCACGATCGCCGCCCTCTCAATCTTGAAGTCGATCCAACTGCTGGGGGCCCAGCGGGCCGCTGTCTTCGAAATCTCGTACCCCCTGTTCGTCGTGCTGTTCGGAGCCCTGCTGTTCGGCCAAGCCGTCTCCCCCCGCGTGCTGATCGGCGGCGTGCTGATCTTCGCCGGGGCGCTGGTCATCATGCAGTCGGAAGGCTGAATCGCCGACAGGCAGCGCAGCCAACCTGGCCAGAGTTCACCGGTCTCGGCCAGCCTCCCCCCAGGAGTCTGATCTGAGAGAATGCGGAGGCACTCGAACGGGAACGACGCCGGGAAGTACTCTGAAGACCCGCGACGAATTCACTGGCTCGATCGCTTGTGTGGTCTCATGCCCAATCGGGCTGTGACCGTGGGGACAACCCCCCGCGGCCTTCGCCACAAACCATTCGCCAACCCACCGCCTACCTCGCAGAGGTTACTTCTCTCAGCCCCGGGTTGCCGCCTTGGCGGCTACCCGGGGTACGGGAGCCCCAACGGGACCTGAACCCTGAAAGTGGTTCCTTTCGTCGCGGGCTCACTCAATGATCCCCAATCATTCAGACAGAGGGTGGAAAGCAATCCCTTCAGGAGAGAGGTCGCGGTGGTGGGGCTCACTTGGGGTAGTCACCTGCGCGACAACCCCAGGCTGAGGGAAGTATCCCCAACAGGGAAGGTTTTGGGTTGGCGAGGTGGTTGCTGGGGCGAACTTGCGTCGGGATCACTGGATCGATCATTTTCCTGATCCAATTCCCTGACAAATATGTGAATGATTCTGGCGAGAATCCATGACTTGGCAACGCCATTTGGCCCCGCCCCGTTCACTCGGTTTTCAGAGTCCCGTCCCGGATCGTCAGGACGAAGTCGCCTGGTTCGATATGGCTGCGGTCGTGGGTGACCACCACAATGGTCGAGCCATGTTGGTCGCGCAGTTGCCGCAGGTGCCGGTAGATTTCGGCTCCCGAGGTCGAATCGAGCTCCCCGGTCGGCTCATCCCCCAGCACCAGCAACGGCCGCTTGAGCAGTGCCCGGGCAATCGCCACCCGCTGCTGTTCCCCCCCCGAGAGCTGATTGGGGCGGTGGTCGAGCCGTTTGGCGAGCCCCACCTGCGTCAGCAGTTCCACCGCTTGCCTGCGCAGGTCGGGGGAGATTCCCTGCGGCAGAAAGGGGACCAGCACATTGTCGACCGCCGAGAGATTTCCCAGCAGGTTGAAGTTCTGGAAGATGAATCCCACTTCGCGCCGGCGGAACTCATCGCGCTCGCGGTGCGAGAACTGGGTCAGGGGGCGGCCGAAGACACTGATGTTCCCCGAGTCGGGGCGGTCGAGACCTCCCAGCAGGTACAACAGGCTGCTCTTGCCGCTGCCGGAGGGACCCACGATGAAGCTCAGCCGTCCCTGCGGGATCTGGCAGGTCAGCCCGCGGAGGGCCCGCACCTCATCGACCCCGCGCCGATAGGTCTTCACGACGTTCGAGACGTCGATGCAGGGAGACTGGGCCGGTGCAGGATCAGCCACGGCGAATGGCCTCCATCGGGGCCATGCGGGCGGCCCGCAGGGCGGGGTACAGACCAGCCAGCATCCCCAGCACGCAACTGAAGAGCAGGCTGAACAACAGCAGCTTGGGGCTGGCGTAGAGATGAATGCGGGTCGGAAAGCGGGCATTCACCGCGTGGGTGGCCGCCCAACCGACGAAGGCTCCCAGCACCCCGCCCGCCAAGCCGAGCAAGGCGCTCTCGCAGCCAATCAGGGTCAGCACATTGCCAGACGACCACCCGTTGGCCTTGAGGATCCCGAACTCGATGATCCGTTCCGAAACGCTCATCAGCATCGTGTTCACGATCCCCACGAAGGCGATGGTGATGCCAATGGTGGTCATGATCGCCAGGAACAGGTCGAGGTCGGCCGTGAATTGCTGGACCTGGTCGGACCAATCCTCAGGACTGCGGATCTCGATGGGCTGCTCGCCGGGAGACGCCGGGGTCTGTTTGGGCTCTCCACCCGCCCCCAAGGCCGCCTTGGCCAGGGGGGCGAGGGTTTTCAGGGCCGGGTTGTCACCCGCGAGGTCGAGAGCCTGATCGATCGTCGGCTGCCAGGCACCCGGGCCCCGGTCCGCCAGCAGGGCGTTGATTCGGTCGGCGATGTCGGAATACCGGACCCCCGCCTGAGGCTCGACGTAGAAGTTACAGACGGTGTCTTCCCCCACTTTCCCCATCTCACGGGCGAGGGCAATGTCGATGATGATCGCCACGTCGAGAAAGAGGGATTTGGTGTCATAGATCCCCACGATCTCGAGGGGCTTGCCGTCGACCTTGAGGGAGTCGCCCACCTTCCGCTGGTGTTCGTCAGCAATCGCCTTCGACACCACGCAATGCAGAGTTCCCCGGTCTTCCGCAGTGAGATACCGCCCCGCCACCATCTTTTCGCGGTAAATGCTGTAGAGCAGACGGTCGGCCCGGACCAGGTCGGATCCAAACAGGAACCGGGGAGGGCTGATGGCCGCCTTGCCATCGACCAGATGGGCCCGCGCCCAGACTTCGGGATGGACGACGTGCACTCCCTCAACGGTCCCCAACTCGGCATCCCAGTCGGCTGGCAGTCGGGAGAAGAGGGGGATCGGGGCTCCGGGCTGGATGATGACCAAACCAGGCATCTTGCCGAAGGTCGACTGGACGGTGTCTTGAATCCCCTCGGCCACCGAGAACAGCCCCACCATGCCGGCAATTGCCACCGTCAGGCCACATAGGGCCAGGGCACTGCGCAGGGGCCGACTCAGCAGATTGCGGAAAGCGAAGGCGAACATGACGGCAATTGTAGTGGGTGGGGGGAAGCTGTCGAGGACGAGTGTCGGGGGGCTGCTGGATTCCCCCTCGGAAGCCCCGTAAAATTCCGATTGATCTCCGGTTCATTTCACCCCAAGCTTTGGGCATGCCACTCGACCCGTACAAGACGCTGGGCGTTGCGAAGACCGCCTCGGAAGACGAAATCCGCAAGGCCTACAAGAAACTCGCGCGGACCTACCACCCCGACATCGACCCGTCGAAGGAGGCTGCCGAGAAATTCCAGCAGGTCCAGCAGGCCTACGAAATCCTCTCCGACAAGCAGAAGCGGGCAAACTTCGACCAATGGGGCTCGGCCGAAGGGCCCACCTTCAACCCGCGCACCCCACCAGGAGGCGGACGCCCCGGGGGGGGCGGCGGACCGTTTCCGTTCCCCTTCGATCTCGAGGATCTGATTGGCGGGGGACGGGCTGGGGATGGTCGGGGTGCGCGAAATCCCTTTGGCGGCGGGTTTGGCAGTTTCGACGGCCAAGACCAGGACATCGAGATCAGCGTGCCGTTTCAGGTGGCGGCCGAAGGGGGCGATTACGACCTGTTCCTGCAACGGGGAAATCGCGATGAACACCTCGTGGTGAAGATCCCCGCCGGGGTCGACACCGGAAAGATCATCCGGCTCGCCGGTCAGGGGCATCCGGGACAGGGGGGCGGCCGACCGGGTGACCTGCTGGTGCGGGTGGTGGTCGAAAAGCATCCCTGGTTCCGTCGCGAAGGACGCGACCTGATTGTTGATGTACCCCTCACCCCCACCGAGGCCGCCCTGGGTGCCAAGGTCGACGTCCCGACGCTGGCCGAGGGGAAGATGGAAGTCACCATTCCCCCGGGAACGTCCTCTGGGAAGAAGCTGCGCCTGAAGGGAAAAGGGGTGTTGTTCCAGGCGACCAAGACCCGGGGCGATCTGTACGCGATTGTGAAGATCGTGCTGCCCCCGACCCTCTCGGCCAAGGCCCAGGAGCTGCTGAAGCAACTGGGTGAGGAAGCCCCTTTCAATCCGCGGAGTGGACTGTGGTAAACCGCCGCGTGGTGCTGGAGTCCGGTGTCGTCACCCTGGCCCTTGCCGGGGTCGAATCCCGCCGTCCACTGCAGGCTGACGAACCGGCATCCCAGGTCACCGCCGAGGCGGAACACCAGACTGCTCCTCAAATCGAAGTCCTGCCCGCGAACCCCCAGTCGGCCGGGGCGCCCCCGCGTTCCAACACCATGGTCTCCCTCGCGGTCCTGCTGCTGATGGGAATTGTCACCCTGGGAGTGCTGCTGTTGGCGGTGGTGTTGCTGTTGGGAAGCCAGGCCCGTCGCCTCGCCCGCCAACCGCTCCCCGAGATCCCCCCGCAGGATCCCGATTGGTTCCTGCGGAAGAAGCTGGAACCCCCCGACGATTCTTCCTCCCCATCGCAAGACTGAGGTCCGATGGGCGACGCTCGCTTTCCCAAGCAACGGCACCTGCGCCGACCGACCGAGTTCGACCGGGTCTATGCCCAGCGCTGCAGTGCCCGCAACAACCACATGCTGGTCTTCGCCGCCCTGTCGGCACAGGGGCCCCGCATTGGGCTGAGCGTGGGGCGCAAGCATGGTGGATCGGTCATTCGGGCCCGCATCCGGCGACTGCTGCGCGAGGCATTTCGGCAGACCCAGGCCGACTGGCCCCCCGACTGCGATTTCGTGCTGGTGCCGCAGGATGCCCGAGCCCTCACCGTGACCGAGTTGCTGGCCACGCTTCCCCAACTGGCCCGCGATGCCGCCCGGCGTGCCCGCAAGAAGGGACCGGTCGAAATCCCGGTGCCCCCGAAGCCCAAGAAACGCGGGAAGTCGAAGTGATGGGTGTCCCCACACCAGCTTCGGGGCCGCGTCCTGCGGGGGTCCCGCAGACAGATCTTGGTCCGCCGTTCCCCCCTGGTCCGCAGTCCCCGGTCTCGCCACCGGGTTGGACCGTGTGGCTGCGCCAACTGCCGGCCAGTGTCTTGATTGGCCTCGTGCGGGTGTATCAATTCACCCTCAGTCCACTCATCGGCCGCAGTTGCCGGTTTCAACCGACCTGCAGTCACTACGTCATCGCCTGTGTCCAGCAGGACGGCGCCTGCCGGGGAGCCTGGCGCGGCCTGAAGCGCATCGCCCGCTGCCACCCGTTTCATCCCGGGGGGTACGACCCCCCCTGAACGGCCCGGTGCCGGTGCGGGTCCGCTTCTTGCGGGGCCGTGGATTGCCGATTCGTCCAAACCGTCTGCGTTCTCGCCGCCACACAGCGGCTCCCCCCGCCGCAGCGTGGACTACGGATTGTCCTTCAATTCGCGGCAGATGGCGGCCAACTGCTGCAGCGCCGTCTCGGGAGTGAGCTGTTTGGGATCGATCCCCCGCAGCGTCTCGAGCACGGGGTGTTCCACCACCTTGAAGAGCTGCAGTTGGCGTTCCCGGCGGGGGGGTGGAGGGGG
>JBKCTR010000734.1:0-6650 GCA_046318755.1 Planctomycetaceae bacterium | reverse complement strand
GTGATGGACTATGTCCAACGCTGCTACCTGCCCGCCGCCGGTGGGACGTCGAGCGCGATGCCCTCGGAGTGACATGCACCCGCGGAACAACCAGCTCGAGGGCCAGCGTCTTGACGTGTTTTGTCGAGTTCCTCCACGGCGTGGCCGAGATTCAGCCCCCGAACCGGGGAAGAGGGATTTGCCCCTTTTTCCAGGCGGCCGCTTCTTCGCTGTCGGACGGAACTGATTTCACGTGCACACGAAAGGTGCGCGACGCTCCGCCGGTGGCTCCTTCCATCACCTTCGAGACCACCTGGGGGGCCAGTGGAATCGTCTTGTTGACTTCGAGACTGGGAATCAGCCACTCGGCATAGGTGCCGGTCTCGGTCTCGACGGTCACATAGAACGCCAGGGACCGCAGCGGGGAAAGATTGGTGAGTTTTCCCTTCACCTCCAGTCGGCTGCCCGCCTCGGAAACCTTGTTGACCGCTCCCATCTCGACTGTCGCCATGTTTTCATGGGTGAGCGACACCCCGACGGGTTTCTCGGGTTCGAGCTGCACCCTCTGCTTCTTCACGGCCGATTCCAGGGCCATCCGGAACTCGCGGTTGATCTCCTCGGGGGATTTGCCAAACGCCTGTTGGAAGTCGGCATTCCGTTCCTCTTCGGTGGGGCGCTGCAAAGGGGGCTTGGTGGAGAGCTGCTTCACATAGGCGGCGTATTGGGGCTTGTACCTGGTCACCAACAGCCAGTGCAGTCCCCACGCGCGACCATAGGCTTCGCTCGCGAGGTCATCTCCCAGAAACGAGGCGTCGTCCCCCAGCACGGTCGAAAACCCCACATTCGAGGCGTCGCGCACCTGCCGGGCGTAGCGGGCGCTCACCAGGGTCGGGCCGATGCTGACCCGCCCCTGGTTGGCTTCGAACCCCGTGGCCAAACCTTCGGCATACCACCGTGGAATTGAGGCCAGCCGGGGGATCATCTGGTGATTGAACGAGAGCTGGTGGATGGCCTCATGCAGGGGGGTCTCGAACGTGCGGCACTCGCTCAGCCGGATGGCCAGCATGTTGTTCAATTCGGAGTAAAACCCCAGCACCCGCCCGACCGACAGCCCATTCCCCCCGGTGATGGAGTGTGCGTACTTTTCGAAGTCGGCCTGCGATTCGAAGATCAGCACCGGAAGAGGATGCGTGGGGGGCTGCGACTTGACCTTGGTCTCACGCAGGAAATTGACGAACGCCCTGTCGACATTCTTGAAGAATGTGGCGACCTGCTGCAGAAAGTTTTTGGCCCGGGTCTCTCCCGTTCGCCCCAAAGGGCTGGCGACCACCAGCACATAGACAAACGGTTCCTTCACCAGGGTGTAGGTGACCTCGGCCCCGAAGCGTTCCGTGAGGCGGGCGGCGATGGTCTCGCCCGAGAGCGGTTCGGGACCGTCGGCGATCTTCCGCTCGGCCACAGCCCCTTCCGGGACCAAACGGTACTGGCCGTCCGCCAGTTCCAGCGCCATGGCTCCCTGACCCGAACCAACCAGCCGGGCCACGACGGTCTCTTCGCGCCCCTCGGGAAGCCGAATGCGGAACTCGTCGGCCCACACCGGGCGGACGCATCCCAGCCCGATCAGCCCAGCCCACGCCAGCCAGTGGAGAGACCATGGCGCGCGCCAGGCTGCGACGGCGGACACACGCAAGGACGAGGGCTGTACCATTTGTTGGATCATTCCACACCACGCCCGAAGAAGCTGGAGGGGGAAGAGTCAGGCCGAGACGACGAAGCACGCCAGACCGTGGTTCCGGACGCCGGCGGAACTGGGGGTTGCGCAGTCCCCGAACGTGGGGAGCCAGGGGGCCAGTCCTGTCGGAACAGGCTCCATGGACAATCGCGCGGGAACTGTAAGAGAATACCCGAATGACGGCCGGCGTGCCTGTGGAACAGGCGGAAAAACGGAAGGCCTGTGGTTTGGTCCCGGAAAATGGACCTGTCCCCTTTTGTCAAGACGATGGAACTGCGCGAGTTTGCCGACCGGGTGTTGTTCTCGGCCGACCTCGAGACCAAGCTGGCCCCGCACCGGGGGCCGTTCACCGATCAGGATCCGGGCCCGGCCGAACGGGTCCCCCTGCCGGCCCGGCCACCGAACCTGCAGTTTTGCGAGCGGAAGGAGTCGCCGGCGATGCCGCATCCCGACACCTTCGGCGACCCTCTCCGGCGGGGGGTGGCGCATCACATCATGGCCAATCACGAACTGCAGGCCCTCGAGGTGATGGCTTGGGTGTTGCGGGCGTTTCCCGCAGCACCCCCCGCATTTCGGCTGGGATTGGCGGGGGTGATGGGGGACGAGCAGCGGCACACCCGGCTACACATGCAGCGTTGTCGGGAGCTGGGGGTCGAATTCGGCACCCTCAAGGTCAACCGCTACTTCTGGGGCAAGGCGCAGGAATTCACGTCGCTGCTCGATTACCTCGCCGGGCTGCCGTTGACATTCGAGGGGTGTAACCTCGACCACACGCTGGAATTCGAACAGTGCTTCGAGGCGGTGGGGGACCCGAAGAGTGCGGGAGTGATGCGGGCCATTCACCACGACGAAATCGAGCACGTCGGGTTTGGCTGGCGCTGGCTGCGGGCGCTGAAGGATCCCACGCAAAGCGAGTGGGAGGCGTATGCGGCGCATCTGCACTGGCCCCTGCGGCCCGACAAGAGCCGGGGGAAGACGTTTCACCGCCTGCCGCGCGAGGCGGCCGGGCTGAGCGACGAGTTCATCGACCGGCTGGAGGCGCTCGGCGACACCTGAAAAAAAACGGCCCGCGCGGCGAACCGCGCGGGCCGTCAGGTCAGACGTGAAACTGCGGGGGGTCGGGTGAATACCCCCTGCCTTTCACGGCTGGACCTGCTCGATCGGAACCATGTCCTGCGCGTTGGTGCGGCCGGTGGTGGGATTGACCAGCCGCGATTTCGGAATCGAAAGAGAGGGACGGTCGAACGGAGGTTGGCCTTGGGCGACGCGAGGGTCGGTCAGGGCGTCCATCATCTCAATGACCAGTGGCCATTGACTGGTTGGAACGGCGGTCTGCGGCCGGGGATCACCCGGATCGAGGGCAATCATCGTGGGATGCGTCCACTGGTTGACCAGACCGCGGGAATTCAACGGATTGGCGTAGTGGTCCATCACCCCCGTGAGGTCCGCCTCACTCCCGTCGTGGAAGTAGGGTGCGGTGAGGGCAATGTTCCGCAGCGTGGAGGTCTTAAAAGCCCCTATGGCCACCGAGCGGGCCCGATCGACACGCTGGGCAAGCGAATAGGTAACCGGGACCGGACGCTGCAGCAGATCGTTGAACAGTCCCTGCCCGAAGCGGCTGGCCACGCTTTGGACCGCCTTGGTTTCCGTAGTCAGATCGACCCGGACCTCGCCAGCATTCCCCGGATCAAAACCTTCACCGGGTGTGTCGGGTGTGACCGACAGGTTGTAGAACCCGGTGTCGTACAGGCGGGGAGCCAGGTTGGGACGGAAGAGCATCGACTCGACCAGCACCGGCTCGACGCACCCCTTGGCCCGTCGGATCTGCCAATTTACGAATTCATTGACTTCGTCGTCGGCATTGATCGCGTCGAGGCGGCCCTCGAACTCCAGGATCGGTCCATAGACCGTCGCCAGGGTCGCTACGGCAAACTCGGGCAGGTGATGACATTCGGCACACGCATGTTCGCGGAAGATCTTCAGTCCCCGAAGCAGCCTTTTGGTGCGCTGGTCCTTCTCCGAGGATTGGTGGAGCGGATCCTCAAACTGCGACAGCCCCCGACGCGTCTTGTCGAGAATCTGATCCATCTCACTCTGATCGGAGATCAGCGTCTGCTGATACGCCATCAGGGCCAGGCCCCAAAACAGCGGGAAATTGGCCTCAATCTGGGTGAGGTTCAAATCCGTCCCCGTGGGGGCGTCATGTTCCCCAACGCGGGGAATGGCCAGTTCAGAGCAGAACTCGGCCCGAAAGGCGCGCCGGATCAAATCCCGGTAGCTGACATTGAGGCCCTTGCCCACCTGGGTCCCTGGCTGGGGCGTGACATACGGTCCGAGGACGCTGTCGGTGGTCTTCACCTGCTGATCGGCCAGCGGTCGCGGGGTGTGATTGAGAAGTTTTCTTGCGACGTGGTGATACTGCCGTCCGAACCACGACATTTCATCCGAGAGCAGCGGGGCGGTCGATTGTGAGGCGAGCGCGGCATTGGGAATCCGCACGAAGACCCGCCGCCAGACACCGTTGCGCAGCACCCATTTCCCGATGCCATCCCGACCGGCGTCATCCCCGAGGTGATCGTAACCATTGAACACGCTGGCGGCCCGTCCGTCATGGAACAGGCGGTCATGCAGCGCCGCGTTGATCACGGTGGGGGCGTTCCGCTCGTTGACCGCCCGCAGCAGAAACTCGCCATCGGGAGAGACCCGGGGGGCCTCCGCGGCTGCCTTGACCATTTCCGCGGCCATGGCCGCCTCCCGGTTGCCAACCCTGCCTCCCAGCACCCGGCGGGCCTGCGCGAGACTGGTTGGCAGGTCGGTGCCATCGGCCGGGATCGCCTCTTCGGACAAAAGCAGTGCCGCATTCCCCAGTTCAATGAGCGTGCGAATGGGGTCGAACACTTCGGGCGGCAGGCCGGGTCCGGTCACCGGAATGGCAAGCCGCTGTTCCACACCCAGCCACGCGTCACGACAGGCCGGATCAGAGCCGCTCAACTGCACCGTGTGCAGTTCCGCATTGAGAGAGGATCGATTCTCTTCGCTCATCGTGGCCCGGGACAGGTCGATCCGCTGGCTCGCCTGGTTGAGGGCCCGCACCGCCTGCTGGCGGTAAAAGGCCGGGAAATCCATCATCCCGCCCCAACGATTCTCGTAGTACTCGATGGCCAGTTGATCTTCGTAGGCGATGTTCCGCTCGCTGCCATCGGCGCGGAACAGCAGTTTGGGATCGGTGAAGGGGGCCAGCGCCCGCAGGGCCACTCCCAGGCTGCGGGGACGGGCATCACTGCCGGCACGGTAATGGCAGGAGGCACAGGCGGTCTGACCGTCACTCCCCACCCGCTGTTCCCAAAACCAGGCTTTGCCCAGGGCGACCAGGGCCTGTTGGTCGGCCACCACCTGATCAACACGCGAAATCGCATCGTCATCGGTCCAGAGGCAGTCCGGGCATTCCTCGGCGGCCCGCCGCCGCCGTTCGGGAGTCCAGAAGGTCTGACAGCGCAGCGCCTCGGCCACCAGCCGCCGCGATTCGGCAATCGTTCCCTTCACATCGAGTTCGAGGTCCTGGAGTTGCTGTCGGGCGCAACCCTCCTCAATGGGGCTCAGGATCTGGTCTTTGCGCAACGGTGTCGCGGGGCAATACCGCGGACCATGCACGATCTGGCACTGCGGGCACGGATGACCAGCGGTCGCGGAGACCAGCATCCACCCCAGCAGCGCACACGCACTCAACACGCCAATGGCACTTTTCATGATGGGAAACACCTCGTGTCTCAGGAGGGCCGGGGGAGATGGCTGTACCGCTGCGCATGGGTGGTGCCCAGCACGCGCAGCACCCCGGAGAGGGTCTGCGCCGCGTTGAGACCCACCGGCAGGGAGCCCCAGCGATTGGTCAGATCATTGCCAAACGTAAACATGGCCGCGTGCCGCGAGCGGTCGGCATCAATCACCGGGTCGGGATCGCGATAGCCCAGGGCGACCCGCACCGCCTCAATGTCGTCCGGTGTCCCTGTGAGGAAGTACCACGGGGCCAACCCCGGCTCGGAACGGTCTTCGTGGGGAATGCCAAACCGATCGGCATAGCGGCTGAGCTCGGCAGGGCGGTCGTGCTCGGGATCGAGTGTCAGCGAGATCAGCTTGACGCCGGCTCCCAACTCCCGCCGCAGCGGTTCCCGCAGGTCCTGCATCGCCTGGCTGCTGGCGGGGCAGACCCCGTTGCAGCGGACGTACATGAAACTGAGCAGCACCTGGGCATCGCGGACGAGATCGTCGTACAGCCGCAACCGACGACCCGATTGCGTGAAGAGGCTGACATTGGGGATCTGATCGGAATGCCGGCTTCCCGGGGCCAGGAAGGCACTGCCGGTTCCCGCAGAAGACGCTCTGGCAAATTCGCGCGGTTCGGGCTGGCCACGGGCGATCAATCCAGCGGCTCCCAGGCCCCCAGCCAGACCAAGCAGGGCCCGGCGGGACGGACGCGACACATGGGGATCATTGCTGGTGTTCATGCCTGCTCCTTCTTGCTGGCTTCGCAGCAGTGCTCGGGACCCCGGAAGAACCAGTAATCGGGCCGTACCTTGAGTTGTGAATCGGGGGGGGGAGGAACGGCGTCGCTGAGTCGCGGATCCATCTGGTACATCATCCGCATGTCTTCGTGATTCAGGTTGTGACAGTGGAACACGAAGGGGCCCTGGAAGGTGCGGAACCGCATGAGGATGTGGACTTCGGTGTTGGGGCCAAGGATCGTGTTGTCGTGTTTGATCCCATAGTCCCACACCGAGCTGTCAAACCCCGATCCATTTGCCTGCGGGTCGACTGCGGCACCTCCTCCGAACGCGTCCCTCCACCGCTGTTCTTCGATCGGAGCGTTGGTCTCATTCCAGCCATCTTCGACGATGAACGGCTCGTACAGTTCCGGGTGATAGTCGGGACGACGCAGGGTGAT
>JBKCTR010000733.1:0-4020 GCA_046318755.1 Planctomycetaceae bacterium | reverse complement strand
ACTGGCCGGTTGTGGGGGCCCGCTGACACGATCTTGATGGCCGTGGCGACTGCTTCGTCAGCCGTCAGGGCCGCCGAGGCAAACGGGCCCACAAAAGAGCCTTTCCCGGCGGCACAGACCCCCTTCCTTATGGCCAGCCCCATCGCCAGCATGGCCGCCATCATTTGGTCTATGGCCTCGGGATTGGTCATCGCGCTCAGAAACTCATCGACCCGACCCTTCAGATCGGCCTCAAACTGCCCGTGCTCGGCGGCGTACTTGATCGCCTCGACATACCGTCGCGTCAAAGACCAGTGACGCGCCTCATCCCCCATACCCAACAGATTGTTGTCTACGAGGCGGGACGTAAGCCGCCCGCTCTGGGGCTGCTTTCGGCTGGTTCCCCAATCCCGGGACGGGTACCATCAAAGTCCGTTGATGCCGCCGCGCGGAATGGCCGTGGTGGTTTCGGAATGCCCCGCCCTAGTTTCCCTCCTTTGTCCCCCGCGTCGCCCCTCATGCTCGTGTTTCGAACCCGCCTGGGCCTGTTGCTGTTGACCCTCGCGCTGGTGGCCCCGCCTGCCGTTGGCCGTGCCGATGAGCCGACGGGAGAGCCCGGCCCCCCCGCCGCGGAAGTTGAGTTCTTCGAACGCAAAATCCGCCCCTTGCTGGCCGCCAAGTGCCAGGAGTGCCACGGGGTGAATGGCGAGCAGAAGGTGGTCGCCAAAGGGGGTCTGCGGCTCGATTCGCGACAGGGATTGCTGACCGGCGGAGACACCGGCCCGGCAGTCACCCCCGGGAAGCCCGAAGAGAGCCTGTTGATCGAAGCGGTTTCGTATCAGACCGAGTCGCTGCAGATGCCCCCCAAGGGGAAGCTCTCTGACGCGGAACGTGACCTGCTGACCGAATGGGTTCGCCGTGGGGCGGTCTTTCCGGGAGCCGAGGTCCCCAGTCCCGCCCCCCATCGCACATCGATCGACTATGCCGCCGGCCGGAAGTTCTGGTCGTTCCAGCCAGTGCGGCCGCAACCCCTCCCGGCGGTCGCCGATCCGACCTGGTCCCGTCAGTCGCTCGATGTCTTCATCCAGTCGCGGCTGGAGCAGGGGGGGCTGACGCACAGTGCCGAGGCCGACCGCCGCACCCTGCTGCGACGGCTGTCGTTCGATCTGGTCGGGCTGCCGCCGACGGCCGAAGAGATCGCGGCTTTCGAGGCCGACCCACAGCCCGACGCCTACGAGCGTCAGGTGGAACGGCTGTTGGCCTCGCCCCGCTATGGCGAGCGGTGGGGCCGGTACTGGCTCGACCTCGTGCGCTATGCCGACACCCTCGAGATGTGGGCTCAAGACAAGGTCGCCCGCGCGTGGCACTACCGCGACTGGGTGGTCGACGCGCTGAATGCCGATGTCCCGTACGATCGCTTCCTGCACCTGCAGTTGGCGGCCGATCAAATTCCCGAGGCGGCTCCCCGTGACCTGGCCGCCCTGGGGTTCCTTGGGCTGAGTCCATCGTACTGGAAGGAGCTCAAACTCGACCCGTCGGTCATCAAGACGGTGGTGGCTGATGAGTGGGAAGAGCGGATCCAGATGCTGTCGGGAACCGTACTGGGGCTGACCATGGCCTGTGCGCGCTGCCACGATCACAAGCAGGACCCGATCGGAGCCGAAGATTACTACGCCCTCGCCGGGGTGCTCGCGAGTACCCGGGTGGTGGCCCGCCCGCTGCTGCCCCCCGCCGAGGCTCGTGTCGTCCAGCATGTGCGGACCGAACTGGACAAGCTGACCGCCGAGCGCGACCGGCTGCGGGGAGTCAAACCCCTCACGCCCGAGACCGAACAGCAGGCCGACGAACTGACCGCCCGCATCGCGGCTCTGGAAGGAGCCACTCCTCAACTGACCGCCCCGGTGGCCTATGGCATCGAAGATGCCGCCATTGCCATTCTGCCCGACGGCACCGACCGGACCAAGATCGAGTTCCAGCCCGGCCAGGCCCAGAACGTGGCGCTGCAGATTCGTGGAAACCCGGCCAACGTGGGGAGTGTGGTCCCCCGGCGATTTGTGAAAGTGCTGTCGGCGGAGGAGACTCCCCGGCCGTTTGCCGAGGGAAGCGGTCGCCGGGAACTGGCCGAGGCACTCACCACCGAGTCAGCCCCGCTGGCCGCGCGGGTGATTGTCAACCGGGTCTGGCGGCATCACTTTGGACGCGGTTTGGTTGAGACCCCCAGCAACTTTGGAGCGACCGGGATGGCGCCGACACATCCCGAACTGCTGGACGACCTCGCGGCGCGGTTCATGGCCGGGGGCTGGTCGCTGAAGGCTCTGCACCGGGAGCTGCTGCTCTCGGCCACTTACCGGCAGGCGAGCCAGCCCTCGGCTGAGCAGCGGGAGCGCGATCCCGAGAATGTGCTGCTGGGCCACATGAGCCGTCGGCGGCTCGACGTCGAAGCGTGGCGGGATGCGATGCTGACCGCGACCAATTCCCTGCAACCGGTCTTGGGGGGGCCCGACGTGCCGCTCGACAATCTGCAGAACCAGCGCCGCACTCTCTACGCCAACATCAAGCGGCGCGAACTGAATCCCTTGTTGGGGCTCAACGACTTTCCCGATCCGACGCAGCATGTGTCGCACCGTGATGCCACGATTACCCCGCTGCAGCAGTTGTTTGTCCTGAACAGTCCGTTGATGATCGACCTCGCCCGGCAACTGGCTGAACGGGTCGAACGGGAGGTGCCGGGAGACGTCTCCAGCCAGGTGCGGCAGGTTTGGCAGTGGCTCTATCAGCGGCAACCGTCCGGGCGCGAATTGCAGGCGACCGGTGAGTTTCTGCAGAAGGCCCCCGATGCGGCGGCGAAATCGGCCCGCTGGCGGCAGGTGGCCCAGGCCCTGCTCAGCAGCAACGAATTCCAGTACGTGGACTGATCCGATGAATCCGTTTGAATCTTCCCGGCTGCTATCATCCCCCGTACCGACCGCGCTGCCTGGTCTCTCCCGTCGAGACTGGCTGCACAGTGTGACCGCCGGCATGGGAACTCTGGGGCTGGCTCCGCTGTTGGCCTCGGCCGAGTCGCCTTCGCCATCGCCCTCTGGGCTGCCGTTGCGTGTGCCGCGGGTGAAGCGGGTGATTCACCTCTTCATGAATGGTGGACCGTTCCAGGCCGACCTGTTCGATCCCAAGCCCCGCATCAACGAGTTTGCGGGTCAACGTCCGGCCGAGGTGCAGTTGCGGACCGAGAACGCGACCGGGGGGCTGATGCCGGTCCCCTACAAGTACGCGAAGCATGGTGCCAGCGGTCTGGAAATCAGCGAGCTGCTCCCCCGCCTCAGCACGCACGCCGACGAGCTGTGTGTGTTGCGATCGCTGCATACCGACAATCCCAACCATGGTCCCGCGTTGTTCATGATGAACAACGGCACGATCACCCCGCTGCGCCCCAGCATGGGTTCGTGGATGCTCTACGGACTGGGGAGTGAAAACGCGAATCTCCCCGGGTATGTCGCGCTCTGTCCGGGGCGGCCCGTGCGGTTCTCGGAACTGTGGACGAACAGTTTTCTCCCGGCGCGGTACCAGGGGACCTACGTCAATCACGCGGATCTGGCCCCCGAGAAGATGCTGCCGTTTCTGAAGAATCCGCAGCTCGACACGGCGGCCCAGCGCGAGCAGTTGTCGCTCTTGCAGACGCTGAATGCCGAGCATCTCGCCGGGCGTCCGGGGGAGGGGGCTCTCGAGGGACGGATCCAGGCTCTGGAGACCGCTTTTCGAATGCAGTTCGCCGCGGGGGATGCGTTCGATCTCTCCCGCGAACCGGCGGAGATTCGCGAGGAGTACGGGACCAGCCACTTTTCCAACGGCTGTCTGCTGGCCCGGCGATTGGTCGAGCGAGGGGTGCGGCTGGTGCAGGTGTATTACGGCGATGGTCAACCCTGGGACACCCATCGCAACCATGATGAGCAGACGCGCAAGCTGTGTGCCGACATTGACCGTCCGATGGCCGCGTTGTTGACCGACCTCAAACGCCGCGGACTGCTGGAAGACACGCTGGTGATG
>JBKCTR010000732.1:0-5969 GCA_046318755.1 Planctomycetaceae bacterium | reverse complement strand
GGTCGGGGCCAGCATTCGCCATTGTCCATCGGTGTCGATCGCCAGGAACCCGTGGTCGTAATTGTGGTCGCTGGTGGTGACCTCTCGCTGTCGCCACTCGGTCCCCGTCCAGTGCAAAGTGAACCAGGTCCGCAGGCCGTGGCGGGGCCCCGATTCAAACCCCCGAGCCACCAGAAACAACACCACGGGCCGACCCTGCCGGTCGTAATTCAGGTCCTTCAAATAGACCAGCAGTCCCTCCCGGCGTGAGTTGTAGACCAGCGCCGGATTGTCGGCTTCGTGCAGCGGCAGCTTCAGTTGCTCCCCTGCGATGGTCTCCCACGAGGCACCGCCGTCACGGGTCTGGGCGTAGTAGATGTTGGCCCGGGCATTCAGTCCCACCGGTGTGGGATGGAAGTCGAACACCGTTCCCAGCAGATCGCCGTGCCGCCAGGTGATCTGATAGTCTCCCTGCTCAATATGAACCAGCGGTTGCCGGGCACTCCACGTGCGGCCATCCGCGCTGGTCTGTTGAAACAATCCCCGCCCCTTGCCATACCGCGTCTGCAGGAACAGGAAGCCCCGCCCCGGCAGCCACCACGGATGAGGGTACGAGAAATTCGTCTCCGCAATCCGCTCAAACGCCGAGATCGACCACGGTTCCCGGCTGCGATGAATGAAGCTCGGGCGCCCTGTGCCATGCGAGGCCGAGAACACCCACAGAAACCCCGCATCATCAATCATCAGGGTGGGGTTGTCGTGGGCGTCGGTCGTCTGCTTGTCGAGCACGATGGTGGGCCGCGACACCCGCCCGGTGGCATGATCGAACTCTCCAATCAGATGCAGCAACGAGCTTCCGTCGACATTCCAGCCGCTGTAGCAGAAGTAGGTCTTCCCCACCTGGGCCGCGTGGAGGGCGCAGGGGAGCGTCTGGTGCGGATACGTCCCGAAGCCACCGCTGTACTTGTAGCGGTATTCGTCCCCGGAAGGCTGGTTCGCATACCAGACCCCGCGGTATCCGGTGTCGCGTGGCGACTCCTGCTCGCCCGCCAGGCTCCAACGCGGGAACGGCCAACCCAGCAGCATCACGAAGGCCAGCGTGGCCCAGACCCGCCGTCGGAAGAAAACCTGCGTTGGCCTGGGAACAGCCGCTCCCTGGCCCCAATCGGGCCTCTGCCGACCGCGGACCACAGGGTGGTTCCAGGCTGCCAGCGACGCGCAACTGTCGCGGCCACCCGGATGTCTTTGGAGCCGATCGGATTGCCGCACGTCAGTCATCGCTGGATTCCCCGGAAGCAGGCTGATCCAGCCGACCCAGGTGCCGCACCCACGCCACCAGATCCCAGATCGACTCGGGCTCGGCCCAAAGAATGGCCCGAAACGAGGGCATGGGAGTGCCGTTGATTCCCCCCAGAATCCGACGGTAGACATCGAGCGGAGCCGCCCCCCCCTTGAGCCGGCCCGTGGTCAGATCGGCCGCCTTCACCGGGTGTCCCCACACATCCCGCAGTCCTCCCTGAAGGTTCTGTTCGGTCTGGCCGCGGCCATCTTCTCCGTGGCACTTCGCACACCCCTTCTCCACGAACTTCTCTTTCCCCCGTGCCACCCGTTCGGGGGTGAATTCCGGTTGCGGAGACAGGGGCTGAATGACCTGCCCCGCCGCCTCCCTCCACTGCGTGTCGATGTCGGCCGCGATCTCGGCGACCGCGCTCTCGGTCAGTCCCTCCCCCTCGACCTCCACCTCGAGCGTCAGGCGGTTCTCGAATTCCCCCCGACGGGCCAGCAGTTCCACCGCCAGTGCCAGTTGCCGCCGCTTGTCGGTCTCCAGGTGCCCGAAGGGGGGCATCAGCGAGCTGGGAATGCCCCGGGTGATGGTCCGCTCCAAATCGTCCCGCACGGGACGGGCTCCATAGGGAGTCGACTGAAACTTGAAGATCCCCCGCCGAAAATCCCGTGGCAGCACGGGCAACAGGTTCGCCCACGGCCCGGTTCCCTCTCCCGTCGAGCCATGGCACCCACTGCAGTGGGTGCGGAACAGCGACAATGCCGCCGCCAGTTCTTCCGCTGGAACCTCGCGGTCTCCCACGAGTCGGGGGGCTGCGGGTGTCCCGGTTTCTGTTCGCAGGTGACGCTGAACCACTTGGGCCAACTCGGCCCGCAGCCCCAGCAGACTCTCGCTGGGGGCGAACTCCCAGCCTGCTTCTGCGAGTGCTGGGGTGGTCGCCCCCGAGCTGGGGCCCTTCCGGTCGCATCCGCCACAGACCGTCAGCACCACCCCCAGGACCAGCGGGAAGCGCACGGCCCATGCTCTGTCACTGGTCCGCCGGTCTGCGGGTGCGCTCGCTGCCATCCCCGGTCTCCCCTTCCAGCGGTCGAACCCACCGCCTCCAACCGATGAACTGTCCCACCAAGACTGCCGCCACCACCACGGCTCCCAACAGGTACGGGACGCGATGCCCGGCCAGATTGCCCAGAGCTCCCCCCACCGTGGTCCCGACCGCCATTCCCCCGGCCAGGGTCGCCTCGTGCAAGGCGGCAGTGAGCGCTCGGTTCTGTTCAGGATTCCCCGCCGCACTGTAGAACAGTCCCGAGAAGTAATTGTAGCCCACAAGCTGGCCCAAAAGCGCCAGCCCCGCCAGCAGAGAGAGTGGCGACTGGGCCTGCGAAATCACCACGAGGCCCAGCGCTCCGAGAATCTGCGAGACAACCGAGGGGAACATCCGGAATTGCCAGCCGCTGGCGAAGTGCATGACCAGATACGTGGCGATAATCACCACCCGCCAGAGCGCCATCACCTCCCCCTGCCGTTCGGCGGCAATCCCAATGCTCACCGCCAGATCACTGATCAGATGCAGAACCAGGCTGCCTCCAAACATGCCCCCCAGGTTGGCCAGCCAGCTCAGTTTCTGGAACGCCGCCGCCCGCTGGTGATCCCCGACAGCGGCCAGAGGAGTCTGGGCCACCCGAGGCAGGCGAACCGACTGCCAACTGGCCCCCAACGCCAATCCCAGGTTGGCAATCCCCAGCAGCAGGGCCACTCCCAAAGCCACGGGAGGCCCCTGGATGAACAATGCTCCCCCCGTCAATTGGCCCGCCATGATTCCCAGGTTCCAGGCGATACAAAACACAATCAGCCTCCCACTGACCCCCGAGCGCCCGGCCGCCCCGCTCGCCTCCCCCTGGTTCAACCACCCGATCAACGGGGGATAGAGGCCCCCCAACCCGAGACCAAGCGAGACATAGGCGGCCAGGAACCCTGCCGACTCTGGGGGCAACTCGCGGCATCCCAGAATCGACAGCAGCAGCGTGGCGGTACCAGCCAGAAACGGGACTGCAGCTCCCCAGCGCAAGGCCCCCAGTCCCGACGCGATGCTGGCGACCGCGGCCGCGAACGAGAAGCCCGCCCCCAATAACCCCAGCGTGAGAGGGGTCGCCCCCTGTTCGGCCAGGCGACGCGTCACCGTGAAGGTCACAATGAACGTACTGCAGTCGGTCAGAACGCAGATCAGGTACAGCAATGTGCGGAACCGCTGGCGAAGCACGTGCGGTTCCCGGTCGTGTCGCGAAGAGCCCAAGGGTGGCTGCGGCCAAAAGTGGGGGGGACGGGGACCGACGTATTCTGACCGGCACACCGTCTGATGAACAGCTGAGACCCGGTGGATTGAATCCCGCGCGCCAAACCGATACCCTCACGAATGGTTTTCCACGAGAAAACAGGCACCCGTAGCTCAACTGGATAGAGCAATGGACTTCGGATCCATAGGTTGGGGGTTCGACTCCCTCCGGGTGTATTGAGGATCTGGCGGATTTGTTGCGGTCGGAGAGAGTCGTCGCGACAGCCGCTCGGTCGAAACGCTGGACCCCAAAACGGGTTCGGATGACGCGGCGGGATTGTCAGCATTCTGGCTGCTGATGAGGACAATTGCGGTCCCGAAAAGGCCTTCGGGTCTCCCCCGAGGGGTGAATGGATGGTTGCGGATGGCCAATTGGTACCGGCCAATTGGTACCGGCCAATTGTTACCGGCCAGTCACGGGTGAGACTCTGTTTGAGCGGAATGGCTGGCCGCCCAACTTTGGCTGGGGTGTGTTGACTTGGCACCGCAGGGCGGGTCGTGAGTTTGGCTGGGTGTTGGGCTGTTTTATTCAGTCGGCCCGGGCGGGCTGTCTTCAGGCCGAGCGGCGACCAGACGGCGCGAGGGGGCCACAGACGACATCGGTTGGGGAAGCGGGTCAGTCGAGTGTTCTGGCACGACCGTGCTCGAATCGGACTGCCTGCGAAAGGTCCACTTCCTGCCAAAGATCCTCAATGCGAAGCGTTCACAGTGCGAAAAGTCCTCAGTGGTCCGGGAGGGAAGTGAGCCCCTGGGGGTGAAGTGAAATCGGCCGTCTTGGCAGACCAGTCAGCCTGTCCGAAATGGGGGGGCGACTTGTCGTGGTCGCGGGGACAGGCCCGATCCACTGGCCGGCAATCTGGGAGTTCGACAAGCGGTGTTTCGCAGCAGGGTGGCGATCTGGATCGGGAAGATGTCCCCGGCCGTGGAACAAGGTGATTTCCTGTTTTTGAGCGGAGTCTGAAAGATGGTTCGGACTGCGATTGTGTGCCTGCTGGCGATGCTGGCCGTGGTGATGGCGGGAGGGGTGAAAGCCCAACAGCCACCCGCCAAGACCCCTCCGGTGGCGCCGGCTGAGGCCGCCAAAAAGGCGTTGGAGGCGACCCAGAAGGGAGCCCAGACCGCCGTGCAGAATGCCCAGGGGGCCGCCAAGGCGGCGCAGCAGGATGCCGCCGCGCGGGCCGCCGCGGCCCAGAAGGCGGCCGCTGCCCAGGCGGCTCAGGCGGGACAGAAACCCGCCCCCCCCACCAAGGGGACTCCCGCCACCAAGGATTCCCCCACCAAGACTGCGGTCGACACGGTCGCCAAGGATGCCAGCGGGACAGATCACTCCGCCGATGATGAGGCGCTGATGAATCTGGCCGTCGAATTCGACAAGGCCTACAACGCCCGCGACGCCAAGTCGCTCGCCGACATGTTTTCTCCCGATGCCCAGATGATCGACGCCGATGGCACGACCGTCCAGGGCCGCGAAGACATCCTCAAGGCGTTCGAAGAAATCTTCGCCAACGAACCCGAAGGGCTCATCGAGACCGAGGTCACCGACCTGCGGTATCTGGGTCCCGCGGTGGCGATCGAGACCGGACGGACGGTGCTCATTCCCGCTCCCGATCAGCCGGCGGTCGTCAACGAATACCCCGCCGTGCATCTGAAGTCGAAGGAAGGGAAATGGCTGATGACCATGGCCCGCGACACCCCGACCGAGGTGAATGACCAGACCGAAAATCTCATTCCCCTGTCGTTCCTGATCGGCGACTGGGTCGACGAGAGTGGCGATGCGGTGGTCAAGACCACTTACGACTGGTCGGATGGAGACAAGTTCATCGTCGGCAAATTCTCGGTGCAGTTGCAGGGAGAAGAAGCCTTCTCGGGGACCCAGCGAATTGGTTGGGATCCGCTGGCCCGCAAGGTTCGTTCCTGGGTCTTCGATTCGAATGGCGGATTCCAGGAGGGGCTCTGGACCAACGTCGAAGACCAGTGGCTGGTGAACTACCGCGGGGTCAGCGGTGAAGGCGAAGTGACCTCCGGCACCAGTGTGATGACGATGATCGACCTGAATCGCTGGAGTTGGCAGTCCCGCGACCGGATTGTCGGCAATGAACTGCTGGACGACACCCCCGAGGTGTTTGTGGTCCGCAAGGCCCCGCCGCCAGTCGACGTCCTGTCCGAGGAAGAGGCGGCTGCCGAGAAGGCGGCCCTCGAAGCCATTCCGGCGGCTGTCGAGCAAACTGTCACCGCCCCGGCGGATGGAACCAAGTGAGTCGGTTCTGTCCACTTCCTGAAGACCGGTCCGGGATATCGCCCGGGGATCCTTCGTCCTCTGGTCAATTCACTCGACACCCCAGCATACTTCTCATCTGGCCCTAGCGCCCTTTCCGC
>JBKCTR010000731.1:0-3350 GCA_046318755.1 Planctomycetaceae bacterium | reverse complement strand
CAAATACACATGTACAAACATCTGGAAATTACGCGTTATATTAAATAAAAATGTACCAGAACTTCACATTGCTCCCTGCAAACTTGGAGAGAGATTGAAAGTTGTTGTGGTGGCAATCGAAATTCAACGGCGGGATTCGTTGTTGCGCCAGGCTTCTGTCGAATGTCACGACTTCGCTCGCCCCTGGCATGCCTCGTCACCATTCGTTTCCAAAAGAACGGAGAGTCCGCCACGCGATCGGAAAATACCCTAGTGCCTGCTTTCGGTCCGAATCCGCGCTGCGGATGAACGTCCCTGACTGCCGAAATCAGAAATGATGTGAGGTCAATTGCCATTTGGGCGTGCGAAGACAAAGATCCGTGATGAATCGCATTTTCAGGTCAGGGTTTCCTGCTTCCGCGGACGTTGATCTCCGCTGAAGTTGTTGGCAAATTGCCCAAGGCTTTTGCCGGTTCTCCCCGCATCGGAGGTCTGCTGAAATGACTGATTCGCATCGAGACACTTTGAGAGCCGTGGCTGAGGTCTGGGCGTTGGTCCCCGAAGTCCGGCTGGGGCAATTCGTGGCCCATCTGGGTTTTCTGGCTGAGGTCCATCTCGGAAAAGGATTGGCTGACCTGGAAGACGACGAATTCCTTGCGATCCTGAAACTTCATCACGATGAACTCAGGGCACGAAGTGAAACCAGTCTCTCCCAGGCGACGGAAGAGCTGCCGAGAGGGGTGTTGATGGAGACAGGAGCGATGGCGTCAGAACCAATGACGCACACCGGATCTTGATCTTCCGACGCCCCATCAAAGAAATCAGCTTCTCTCGGGCCGGAACACCTCACCTTGCAACCTCTGGTGATCAACGGCAGGCAACGCGATGGTCTGATTCTCGGGCCAGACTTCCTCGGCCATGGTTCCGGAATGGGATCGATTTGAATCTCTCCCTGAGGCGGCACGTCTGGCAAGAGTTCTTTCGAAGACCGATTTCCTCACGCCTTTGTGCAGGATTTCATTACAATCTCCCTCATTGACCTGCATCTGCTTGACAGGTCGATGGAGGTCATCCGGGAGTGCATCGGCCGCTTTCGGCTGGAGCAGAAGTTGTTGAACATCAGCGGGCGACGGGTGCGAATTGAACGTTGGTGAGGAAGATCTGCAGCCACGACTGATGACCCGAACTGCGGTTCCAGTCGGCTGGTCGCGACCAGGGCCGTTGGGCATCGTCCTGGCCTGCGCCCTGCTGTTGGCCGTCGGCTGCCAGCGGGGCGCCCCGCCAGTGGCGAAGGCCCCTGTCCCATCGACCAGCACACAGCCCGCTGCTCCCGTCGCGGCCATCGAACCTCACCCCGTCCGCGACGCCAGCGACGACTTCTTCGAAGCCGACACGGTCTACCGCATGACCTTGCGGTTCACCGAGACGCAGCTCGAGCGGTTAAGGACGGAGCCACGCAGCTACGCCCGGGGCACGTTGGTGGTTGAGGGGGAAGCTCCTCTCACCGATGTGGCGGTGAAGCTCAAGGGGGCGGCGGGAAGTTTTCAGGAACTCGATGGCAAACCCGCCTTCACCCTGAATGTCGGGAAGTTCCTCAAGGGGCAGGAATTTCATCGCCTGCGCAAGTTCCACCTCAACAACTCGGTGCAGGATGAGAGCTACACCAGCGAGTGGCTGTGTGCCTCCATCTGCCGGGATCTGGGTCTGCCCGCGACGCGTGTCGCCCATGCCCGGGTCTGGCTGAACGACCGCGACCTCGGGATGTATGTGATCAAGGAGGGGTTCGACCGGAACTTCCTGCGGCGGAACTTTACGCATCCCGGAGGGAATCTCTACGACGGGGGCTTCTGCCAGGAGATCGATGCCGAGTTGGAACGGGATGAAGGGCGTGGTCCGGAAGATCGGGCCGATCTGCGGGGGCTGGTGGCGGCCTGCCAGGAACCCGACCCAGTCCTGCGTGCCGAGCGGGTGGCCACGACGCTCGATGTTCCTGCGTTTCACCAGTTCATGGCGTTCGAGCTGCTGATCGCCCATTGGGACGGCTACTGCGGCAACCGGAACAACTACCGGGTCTATTTCGATCCCCCCAGTGGGAAGGCGTATTTCCTGCCGCATGGGATGGACCAGACATTTGGGGATCCTGAGTTTCCGCTGTTCGCCAATCTGGGGGGGCTGGTGCCCGAGGCGGTCTGGGCCAGAGACGAAGCAGGGCGGCGGGCGTACCGCGAGGTGGTGCGGCAGATGCTCGCGCGGCTGGATGTGCAGCAGTTGGTGGCGCGGGTCGACCGGCTGCAGCAGCGGCTCAAGCCGACGCTGGCCGAGATCGACCCCGAATTGGCGCTTCGGACCGACGGCTGGCGGGAAGAGTGGCGGCAGCGGCTGGAGGCACGCTGGGAGAGCGCGGCCCGGCAATTGACCGAGCCCGACCGATGGGAGGCCCCCGCACCCCCGGAGCCCGAGATCGAAACGCCCGATGTCAGTCGGCCCGTGCTGTTGGCGGGCTGGTTTCCCCAGAAAGAAACCGAAGATGCGGCCCATGGGGAGGAACCGGGAGATCCCCTCGCTCCCTGGAACCGCCCCCCAGTGGACGCACCCGCCGGGGAGCCTGAGGCGGCGACTGCCAGTGCCGAAGAAATGGAGCCGGTGTCGGGCGATGTGACGTCGGATCCCTCCACTCAGGAACCCGCGGCCGAGACCTCTCCCACCTCGATTGGCGAACCCCCGCCCGAAACCGGGGCCGAACCGCAACCCGAATCCCCCATGGAATTGCCACCCGAGGAAGAGCCGGTCCCGGTGGTGATCTGCACGGTCACTGTGGGCGAATCGGGAGATTGTGTCGCTTCGTGGCGAAAGCGCGTGCGGCTGCCGGCGGGGAGTTACCGCGTCACGCTCTGGGCCCGTGTGGAGGGGGTGGTGCCGCGTGAGGGGGATGAGCGGGGCCTGGGAGCGGGGCTGCGGCTGTCGGGTCAGAACCGGGGTCCCGGCCTGGTCGGGACGACCGACTGGACCGAACTGACGTGGGACTTCGAGGTCGCCGAGGAGCAGGCGGAGATCGAACTGGTGGCCGAGTTGCGGGCGACAGCGGGGCACGTTTGGTTCCGGACACCCGCGCGGCTGGAACGAGGGAATCAGGCAGCCGTCGACGAGTGATTCCGCCGGCGCACAACACGCCGGCACCTGTCGCGATACCAACGTTTTGAAAGATACGGCACCACGTCCGTCACCCGTCGGCTGGTCACACCTTGATCCGGGCCCAGCGGATTCACATAGATCCGGGGACGCCGTCATACCACAGCGCGAGCACGTCACCTTTCGGAAACAGCCGCAAAGCGTGATGGCCGAAGGTCCAGCGGCTCATGTCTTCCCAATAC
>JBKCTR010000730.1:0-3505 GCA_046318755.1 Planctomycetaceae bacterium | reverse complement strand
AGAATGACGTGCAAAGACCGCGCTCCATGAGCGCCAATGACCAGCGACTGCTCGATATCGGCAGTCTTCGAGGGGCCCGACAGAAACACTCCAAAGCCAGGGCCCCCCTCCCACCGCCCCGTTCCTCCCGTCAGCCGCTGGTAGGCTTCGTGCATGTTGTGCAGCACCTCGCGGGCCGGCACAACCAGCACGAGGTGCTGTGTCAGAAAGGGAACCACCCGATGCCGCAGCCGGTCGGTCGGCAACCAGATTGCGGCATTCTCGGCCACTGCGAATTCCCCTGGCAGAACGGCCAACCAGATGTCTTCCAGGGTGTGCGGATCATCCACATCGGCCAGGTCGAACGTGGGGGGGAGCAGTTCGGGGATCAGCGAACAGACCCTGCGGCCGGGAATCAGCAATCCGGAGGATTCCAATTGGGTGCGGGCCTCGTCCCAACTGGCGGTGCGCAGACAGCGACCTCCCACCAGTTGCAGCGCCTCGGTGAACTGTTGCCGCGGATCGGGGTATTGAATTCCCCCGGAGAACGGCGCGGGACGGGGTGCCGTGGGAACAACCGCCTTGCGGACGGCCGAGAGAATGGTGGTTCGACTGTCAGCGGACATGGCGGTTCTTGAATCGCTCGCGGAAACTCTGGGCGGGGGCCGGGGGCAACTCGCGTTGGCGTCCCCAGGGATTCAGTCGGTTGTAGACCACGAATCGGGGCAACAGGCGCAGAGCGGTGCGACCCATTTTGCCCGCCCATTGGTAGAGCCAGGGGCGTTGGAAGACGGCACTGGTCAGACTCATCGCGACCCGCTTGGTGAAGGGGAGCAGTTTTTGCTGGGCCAGTTCCCTGCGCCAGATCAGCAGTTGCTCGTGGATGTTGATTTTGACCGGGCAGACGTCGCTGCAGGACCCGCACAGGCTGCAGGCATGAGGAAGAGAGAAGTGCTTCGCCGGGTCACGGGCTGGTTCGAGAATCGACCCGATCGGACCGGGAACCACCGCGTTGTAGCTGTGTCCGCCACTGCGGCGATAGACCGGGCAGGTGTTCATGCAGGCGCCGCAACGGATGCAGTTGAGCGACCGGCGGAAGTCGTCTTGCCCCAGCACGCGGCTGCGGCCGTTGTCGACCAGCACGACGTGCAATTCTCCTCCGGCGCGCGGGCCATGGAAGTGCGAAGAGTAGGTAGTAATGGCCTGCCCGGTGGCCGAGCGGGCCAGGAGCCGCAGGAACACCCCCAGGTCCTCGGGGCCGGGGATCAGCTTTTCGATCCCCATGCAGGCGATGTGCAGCGGGGGGAGTGACGCCCCCAGATCGGCATTCCCTTCGTTGGTGCAGACGACGAATCCCCCGGTGGAGGCGATCGCGAAGTTCACGCCGGTCAAACCGGCATCCGCCTTGACGAAGCGGTCGCGCAGGTGCCCCCGGGCCGCCTCGGTGAGATACTGGGGATCGGAGGCCCCGGCCTCGGTTCCCAGGTGTTCGTGGAACAACTCACCGATTTCCTCTTTTTTCTTGTGAATGCACGGCAGCACGATGTGGCTGGGGGGTTCCTGGGCCAACTGCACAATCCGTTCGCCCAGGTCGGTGTCGACCACCTCGATGCCGTGCTCTTCCAGATACGGATTGAGATGGCACTCTTCGGTGAGCATCGATTTGCTCTTCACCAGTCGTTTGACCTGGTGTTGTTGCAGGATCTTGAGCACGATCTGGTTGTGCTCGTGGGCGTCGCGGGCCCAGTGCACGCGGACCCCCAGGCGGGTGGCGTTCCGTTCGAATTCCTCGAGGTAATCCGCCAGTCGGGAGACGGTGTGGGCCTTGATGGCGGCCGCCGACTCGCGCAGCGATTCCCATTCGGGCAGTGTGCGGACCGCCTTGTCGCGGCGGGACCGCACGAACCAGAGGCTCTGATCGTGCCAGGCCGCCCGCTGGGGAAGCTCAATGAACCGGGCGGCTCGTTCGGGATGACCAGTCATGGAGTCAAATTCGGCAAAGACCACTCGAATCGGGAACGCAACAGGAGACTCTTCTGCCCCCAGAACCGTCAGGCCGGGCGACCAGCCAACAGTTCGGCAATGTGCATGCACCTCAAGGGCTTTTGGTCCCGGCGGATCAACCCGTCGAGGTGCATCAGGCATGACATGTCGGTGGCGGTGAGGACCTCGGCCCCGGCCCGCAGGTGATCGGCCACCCGATCGCGCCCCATCAGGCAGGAGACCGCTTCCTCACTGACCGCAAACGTCCCGCCGAATCCACAACACTCATCGGGGCGGGTCGGTTCGACCAGTTCCAACCCCTCGATCATTTCGAGCAGCGACCGGGCCTTGTTGAAGGGAGCCACCACCTGCTCGGTGGAGCTGCCCAGCCTCAGTTCCCGCAGCCCATGGCAGCTTTGGTGCAGCCCCACCTTGTGCGGGAACTTCACCGGCAGCCGGTCGATCTGCAACACGTCCACCAGGTACTCGCACAACTCGAACACCCGCGGCCGCAACGCCTCGTACCGGGGATCGCCGTGGAAATACTCGTGATAGTGCACCCGGACCATCGCCACGCAACTCCCCGAGGGACAGACCACCGCGTCGTATGCGGAGAACACCTCTACAAACCGGTGTGCCAGGGGAGCGGCCGCCGGTGTGCAGCCGGTGTTCGCCATCGGCTGCCCGCAACAGGTCTGCCCTTCCGGGAAATCGACCTCGATTCCCAGGCGTTCCAGAACTTCGACCGTGGCCAGCCCGACCTCGGGATAGAGCTGATCGATGTAACAGGGAATGAACAGACCAACACGAGGCACGGGAGGAAGTCCGCCGGGAG
Source organism: Planctomycetaceae bacterium (assembly GCA_046318755.1). Classification (GTDB taxonomy): domain Bacteria; phylum Planctomycetota; class Planctomycetia; order Planctomycetales; family Planctomycetaceae; genus UBA10511. The sequence continues at coordinate 708 of JBKCTR010000730.1, read as the reverse complement.
AGGATCGAACCGCAGAGTGAATCAGCCAGCGATCCACCCTACCGCATGACGGCGAAGCAAGACAAGCATTCCCCCTCCGGCTTGAGCCGGTTCTCGCGCCGCAGCCAGGGTCATCACTGGCCCACGGCCTCGCCAGGGGCGTTTCCCCGGCTTACAACGGGCCCCCAGCCGAAGACCGGGAGTTTCTGACCAACCGCTCGGTCACTTGGTCGACCGGGCGTTTTTGACCACTCCCTCGATCAAAGTCCCGGGGCAACGGGGGCGCATCAGACGAGTGGGGATGGACGTAGCGGTCGTAACGCGCGAGCACTGAGGAGCCACACCAATTGCCTCGGATCCGAATCCCCCACCCCGTCGGGCTTGACCCAGACTCGCCGTTGGGCGGAACCTAAGACAATCTCTGGAAACGGCGGAGGCATCCTCTGTCACCAACTGCGCTGTCCGAGTGCGAAGTCTCTGGGGGCTGATCACCGCCAGTCGACTGCCATTCTCTACTGCCAGCCCCATTCGAGAGCGTCCGATCATCCGTCACTGTGTGCGCCACCATGTTTGCTGATTCGGTGCCCTCCCTGGCTCCCACTGTACCGGGATCGCCGGGTGACTCGGATCGCTCTGCCCAGTGGTTGCGGCGAATCTGGGTGGCCACCGTCGTGGGAATGGTCCTGTTGGCGATCGCGTGGATGTCTTACCAGACCTACCGCTATTTTC
>JBKCTR010000729.1:0-3243 GCA_046318755.1 Planctomycetaceae bacterium | reverse complement strand
CCCCTGGACCAGCCTCGTCGGCCCCAGCGTGATCCTCGCTGGGCTGGCCCTTGGCTCGGGCGAATTCGTCTTCTGGCCCTACATCACCTACCGCAGCGGGTTTGTCTTCTTCTGGGCCTGCCTGCTGGGGGTGATCACCCAGTACTTCATCAATCTCGAAATCGAACGCTGGACCCTGGCGACCGGGGAAAGCGCCATTACGGGATTCTGCCGGCTCAGCCGGTGGTGGGCTCCGGTGATGCTGTGCTTGAACATTCTTCCCTGGATCTGGCCCGGCTGGGCGACCGGCGCGGGGAAGCTGCTCAGTTGGCTGGTCGTCGGAGCGCAGACGAAGGCGCTGGTCACTGCCGTGCCGTTGCTGGTCAGTCCCGCTCCCCAGCTTCCCGCCCACCTCAGCGAGCAAGCCGCGGTGGTCGAGACACCCGGCGGCGCGGCGGAACGGCGCTGGACCGGCCCCCTCCCCAGCCCGCAGCAACAACCGCTGCGCCGGCTGTCGTCCGAACCCGCGTGGAACGAGGCCATCGACCAGCTGGCGCTCAAGCTGCGCAAGACCGGCGGGATGGAACTGCAGACCAAGTACGTCAACTGGATCGCCATCGGCACGCTGGTATTGATTGGCATCGTGCTGACGTCGAGCCCCGTGGTCTACAACACGGTCGAGCGGCTGCAGTCGTGGCTGGTGCTGCTGATTGTCGTCTGCGCCTGCGTGTTGGGACTGCTGTTCATCCAGCCGTATGCCATCACCGCCCTGCTGCGCGGGTCGCTCAGCCTGGGGGAGATGCCCGGTCCCGAGTCGGGCCTCGAGCAGATGGCCCTGCTGGGAGCCCTGGCGTTCGCCGGGGCGGGGGGCACCATGAACCTCGGCCAAAGCAACTTCATCAAAGACAAGGGCTATGGCATGGGGAAATACATCGGCCGCATCACCAGCCCCATCACCGGCAATGAAGAGGCGATTGCCGACGTGGGGTATCACTTCAAGCACACCCCCGAGAACATGCGACGGTGGCGCGACTGGTGGCGGGCCGCCAACACCGAGCACTTTGTCAGTTTCTTTTTGACCTGTGTCGCCTGCCTGGTGCTGCTGTCCCTGCTGGCGTATTCGCTGTTCTACGACGCCGAGGGACAGATCCGTCCCGAGGCGGCCAACTTCGGCGAAGACCTGAACTTCATCTGGGGCGAGGCGAACCTCATCGAGGCCGGGTTCGCGAATCCGCTGCTGGGCAAGCTGTTCCGCACGATGTTCTTCGTGATGGGCATGGCCCTGCTGCTGACCACCGAGCTGGGGGTGCTCGACGCCACCGTCCGCATCTCGACCGACATCCTCAAGGTGAACTTCCTGCGGACCAACGACAGCTGGTCGCAATCGCGGCTGTACTTCGTGCTGCTGTGGACCGAAATCGCCATCGGCACCGGCATCCTGCTGGCCGGCGAGTACTACCCGCAATTCCGCCAGCCGATGTTCCTGCTGAAGACCTCGGCCGCCATGAATGGCGGCGTGATGTTCATCTACACGGTCATCCTGCTGTACCTCAACAACAAAATCCTCTCCCGCAGCCTGTCGATGACGCCACTGCGGTTTCTGGCGATGGTGTGGGGGTGTGGATTCTTCGGCTACTTCACCCTGCTGGCCCTCAAGTACGAAGTGATCCCTTGGCTGACCGGGGGGCGCTGAGCCCCCGGGGATTGGCCCCGCGGGGCCGGTCAGACCGAATGCATCCCCCGAGTGGGTGACAGCCGGCGGGACGGCGTGCATCTCATCAGTTCCTCAATCCGGAGAATGCGGCATGACCGGGCGTGACATTTGGCGGTTGGGATGGATGGGCCTCTTGCTCGTGTGCGTTGGCCTGGCCCCGCCGGTGTGGGCCCAAACCAGCCAAGAGGACCTGGAAAAGACCTACCAGGAAGAGCAGCGGGCCCAGCTCGACGCCTATTTCGACAAGCTGCTCGACGCGTCGTACCCGCAGCGGGCCCAGGCGTGGAAGCGCGACTTCGACTCGGTTGAAGCGTACGATCGCTCGATTGCCCCGTGGCGTGAGAAGTTCGCCCAGTATCTCGGTGGAATGCCCTACCAGGCCCCCGACCGCGACGTAAGGACCGAGCTCGTCCGCGAGACCGAGACCCACACGGCGTGGCGGGTCTGGATTCCCGCGTTTGACCAGGTTGAGGTGTACGGGGTGCTGCTGGTTCCCAAGAGGTTCGCGGGTCCCCGCCCCGCGCTGCTGGCCCTGCATGGCATGGAGGGAACGCCCGAGCTGGTCTGCGGCCTGGTCGACCGCACCGACTACCACAACCGGTTTGGCCTGCAGGCGGTCGAGCAGGGCTACGTGGTCTTCGCCCCCGTCATGATGAACGGCGCGAAGAAACGCGACTGGCTCGACCGCAAGGCGATCATGGTGGGGCAGCGGATGCAGGGGCTCGAACAGTTCAAGATGATCCGCGCGGTCGATTACCTCGTGTCGCGCGACGATGTCGCGGCTGACCGCGTGGGGGTGTATGGCATCAGTTGGGGAGGCCGGACGGCGATGTACGCCGCCGCTCTCGACCGCAGGCTGGCCGCCTGTGTGGTCAGCGGGCACTTCATGGAATCGACCGTGAAGATGGTCCGCCCATCACCCCATTACACCGCCTATATCGAGGTCGATTACAACTACCCGTTCTTCAGCCGGCAGGCGACCGAGTTCGCCGATTCCGACATCTGTTCGCTGATCTGCCCCCGCGTGCTGCACATCGAGCAGGGGCGGGAAGACCGCGTCTCGTACTGGAAAATCGCCCAGGACGAATTCCGCATCGTCCAAGGCTGGTACGACCGGCTGGGAATTGGCGAAAGGGCGACCTTCGAGATCTTCGCAGGTGGTCACTTCGTCGCCGGCCAAGAGGCGTTTGTTGTGCTGCAGCGCTGGTTGAAGCCCGGAGCGGCCGAAGGCGGTTGAGGCCGCACGAGCCACGTGGGCCCTCGACCGGCCCTACGCCAGCTTCAGCAGCTTGCGGGTCAACCACTCGGCCCCCAGCAGGCCGATCAGCAGGTACATCACCCACTCGCGGTCCCACAGCGACTTGGGCTGATCGTACTGCACGCGCACCTGCGAGCGGTCGGGCAGCAGCTTGGGCAGCTCTTGGGCCACGTTCGCGAGGGTGAGGTACAAACCACCGGTTTCATTCCGCGCCAACCGGCGCAGCCCTGTTTCGTTTTGCTCGGGATGCTCGAACTCCAGGTTGGGCAGTCGGACCGAGACACTGCCGGTC
>JBKCTR010000728.1:0-4141 GCA_046318755.1 Planctomycetaceae bacterium | reverse complement strand
CCGCACGAGCGAACACCTCGATGCCGTGCTCGCCCACTTCGTCAACAACCGCCTCGGCATGAACCAGACCACCCGCCGGGAACCCCCGGCCCAATTGGAGGAACGCCACGTTCCCCAACAGCCACTTCCTACACTTCGAGTTGTCTTCGCGACTTCCGCCCCGCAATTCTTCGCCGCAATGCCCATCTGGTTGCAAAACCTGTTTCTTCATCCCGGCTACGTGCTGCCGGGGGCACTGCTGCTGTCGGTGCCGATTCTGATTCATCTGATCAACCGTTTGCGGTTCAAGCGGGTGCGGTTCGCCGCGATGGAGTTCCTGCTGGCCAGCCAGCAGCGCAACCGTCGGCGGGTCCTGCTCGAGCAACTGCTGCTGCTGGCACTGCGCTGTCTGCTGGTGGCGGGATTGGTGGCGTTGGTGGCCCGGCCCATTCTCGACCCCCGGCAATGGGCCTTTTTGCGCGGTGAGCGAACCCAGCACTTTGTGCTGCTGGATGACAGCGGTTCGCAGCTCGACCGCTCGGGGGAACAGACCGCGTTCGACGCAGCCCGCGACATTGTCCGCCGGATCGCTGCCGAGGGAGAACGGCAACCCGATAGTCAGACACTGACGCTGGTCCGCCTGTCGAATCCCGAACAGCCGCTGTTCACCCGCGAGTCGGTCAATCCCGACTTCGTCTCGCGGCTCGAAGCCGAGCTGCGGACGCTGAAATGCACCACCCGCTCGCTTGATCTGGCCGAGGGTTTGGAAGCGGCGCGGCGACAATTGACCGAACAGCCAGGAACCGCCCGCAATCTCCATCTGATTTCCGACTTCCGGCGGACCGACTGGGACGACGACGCGGCATTGTCCGCCGAACTGAAGCAACTCGATGCCGACGGGATCTCGGTGAACCTGGTGAGGACCGTCCCCGAATGGCATGGCAACCTGGGGCTGACCGACCTGACGGGGGCGATTGACGTGGCGGCGGCGAACGTGCCCTTGCGGCTCGCGGCCACCGTCCGGAACTACGGCGAGCAATCGGTGAGGGATGTGCGGCTGTCGGTGCAGGTCGACGGACGGCGATTGCCAATGAGCGAGGCGATCGAGACCATCGAGCCGGGCCAAGAGGTGGTCCGCCAGTTCGACGTGAAGTTCGAGCGGACCGGCCCGCATGACGTGCAGGTCTCGTTGCCGGCCGACGCCCTCGAGCAAGACAATCACCGTTTTCTCGCGATCAACCTGCCCGAGGCGAACTCGATTTTGATCGTCGACGGCAATCCTTCGGCCAGCGAGGCGTTCTACCTGGCCGACGCGCTGGCCCCCGCCCCGGGCATCACGGGCTTTGCCCCGTCGATCGAAACGATCGAGTACATCCGCCGGCACCCGCTCGACAAGTTCCAGAGCATCTTCCTGTTGAATGTCGCCGAGCTGCCGCCCGACTCGGTCCGTTCCCTCGAACAGTTCGTGCAGCGTGGCGGCGGGCTGTGCTGGTACGTGGGAGACCAGGTGCGGGCGGCGTTCTACAACGACAAGCTCTACCGCGAGGGGCAGGGGCTGTTTCCCTGCCGGCTGGGAATTCCCGCCGTGCTGACCGTCGACGAAAACCTCGAGCAGGCCGACGTCGAATTTGGCGAGAGCCCGATGTTCGATGGGTTCCGCGGAGAAGATCGCACGACCGACTTCGCCAGCCGACTGCATGTCGACCGCTACTTCTCGGTACCGCAAGGGTGGAGTGCTCCGACGGGAGTCGAGGTGATCGCCACGTTGCGAAATCGGGCTCCGCTCATGTTGGAACACCGGTTTGGACTGGGGCAGGTGGTCACCTGCCTCACGACGGTGGGGTTTGACTGGACGAATTGGCCGCTGGAACCGGGGGCCTATGTTCCTCTGCAGTTGGAAATCGCCAAGCGGATCGCCCGGCAACGGCAGGCGCTGGAGGTCCGGGTGGTGGGGGAACCGATCCCGATCGATCTCGACGCGGGGGCCTATGGCCCGCAGGTGGAGGTCTCGCCCCCGGATGGTACGCGGATCCCGGTGACCTTGAGCCTGGCGAACGCCGAGGGAACCGCCCCTCCCGAGGGCGCGGCCCAGACGGTGCGATACTCCGGAGAGTGGAAAGGGACTGACGATCCGGGGCTGTACGCGATTGCCGCCCGACGGCAGGACGGGACAGATGAAGTGCGGCGGATCTCGGTGAATGTACCAGTGTCGGAGAGCCGGCTGGAGACCGTGGGCAGCGACGTGTTGCGCAAGAGTCTGGCCGGAACCAACCGGGTCCAGGTGCATGATCCAGGAGACGTCAGTTGGTTGCGGGGCGAACAAAGTTCCAGCGACCTGACCGACTGGGTGCTCTTGGGTTTGTTGATCCTGCTGGCGATTGAACTCGCGCTCTCGTACCGGCTGAGCTACCATCCGACACCTGCGGGGGCACGGGCATGAAACTGAACTGGCTGTCAAAACTCTTTCCGGGCTGGCCCGCCTGGGTCGACTTCTGGACGACCTTTGAATTCGGCCGCGAAGTCGATAGCGGCTGGACCGTCACGCTGTCGCTCGCGCTGATTGCCCTGGTGCTGTTCTCGGCGTTCGTCTACCGCAAAGACACCCGCGAACTGGGGCCCTGGTGGAAGGTCTGGCTGTGGGGACTGCGGCTGGCGACCATCGCCACGTTGGCGGTGATCGCCCTGATGCCCCAGACCCGGCGTTCGCAGGAGTTCGCGGAGTCGTCGCGGGTACTGTTCCTGGTCGACAGCTCGGTCTCGATGAGCCGGCAAGATCGCGAGGGGGAACTTCCCTCGCCGGGCAACACCATTCCGTCCCGGGCCGAACAGGTGCAGACACTGTTCGAAAAATCGGGGCTGTTGGAGCAGTTGCGGCTCAATCACGACGTCTCGGTCTGGACGTTCGACACCCAGGTGGCGCGGCAGAGTGTGTTGCCGCGCGAATCGCGCCGTCCCGAAGGTCAACCCGCCCCGACACCTCCCGCGGGAGAGAGCCCCGCTGCTCTGGCTCCCCCCAATTGGAGCGAGATTCTGCGCCCCCGGGGAGCCGAGACCCGGCTGGGGGAAGCACTGCTGCAGGCGGTGCGCGAGCAGAATGGGGACACTCTTTCTGGAATCGTGGTGATCAGTGACGGGCAGAACAACGCGGGGGTCGACCCCACGACGGTCTCGGATCTGGCAGTGACGGCGAAAGTGCGGGTCATTCCGGTCGGTGTGGGCAGCACACGCAAGCCGGTGGCGCTGCAGGTGGCCGAGATCCAGTCTCCCACGCATGTGCATTTGAACGATGGGTTCACACTCTCGGCATTTGTCTCGGGACAGGGACTGCCCCGGCAGCCGATGACAGTCGAGCTGCTCAGCAAACTGGAACGGGATGAAGGGGAGTTCACCGTGGTGCAGACGCGGGAAGAACTGCTGCCCGCCGACGGGGCCCCGGTGAGCCTGAGCTTCAACTACATTCCCAGCGAGCCGGGACGGCGGATCTTTCGGGTCCGCGTCCGCCCGACGACGGTGATTCCCGACCTGGGGAACGATCCGATCCAGGACGAGGTGGCGATCGAGGTGGTCGACCGGAAGAGCCGGGTGCTGCTGCTGGCCGGGGGCCCGATGCGCGACTACCAGTTCGTCCGCAACCTGCTGTTCCGGGACAAGTCGATCAGCACCGATGTGCTGTTGCAGACCGGCGTGGTGGGTATCAGCCAAGAGTCGGACAACCTGCTGTTTGAGTTTCCCAAGACGCGGGAAGAACTGTTCAACTACGACGTGATCGTGGCGTTCGATCCCGACTGGCGAAAGATTGCCGGCGACGATGGCCAGCCTCTGCAGCATCTGGCCGAGTGGTGTTACGCCCAGGCCGGGGGGTTGATTCTGGTCGCCGGTGAAGTGAACACTCCCCGGCTCGCCACCTCGACCGATCAGGTTCGCGAGGCGCAGGCCAAGCTGCTGGAGATGTACCCCGTGGTGCTGGACGTTGCCCGCATCTCGGAGGAAGAGGACATTTCGCAGGCGTGGCCGGTGGAAGTCACCCGGGAGGGACTCGAAGCGGGCTTTTTGCAGATCACCGAGAATTCGGCGACGTCGCTCGCGGCGTGGCGCGAGTTTCCGGGAATCTTCCGTTGCTTCCCCACCAACAGTGTGAAGGGGGCGGCGACGGTCTACGCCC
>JBKCTR010000727.1:0-3181 GCA_046318755.1 Planctomycetaceae bacterium | reverse complement strand
GCACCACCACATCCCACTGCCCGAACACCTGCTCGGACAGAAACTGCATGAGGTTGCCGTAGTCTTCACTGCCATCCGGCCGGGGGCAACGGACCAGATCATGGACGTTGCCGTGAAACACGAACAGACAGTTGGTGTCGGCCAGATACAGTTCCGCAAACTGGCGGGCCCAGGCCGGATACCAGTCGGGAAATGACGCCGGACCGGCCGGCAAAGGGGCACTCGGTTCCATGGAAATCGGTCTTCCGCAAGAAACACGAATCGGGGAGAAGACGTCCCCACCACCCCGCGCAGGGTGAGGGGCTGAACACGCTGACCGCCGCCCGGCTCAGTTCGTGGTGGTCTGCCGGGCGGGCCCGAGGGCCTTGGTGGTGTCCTGCACCTTGACCGTCTCGGGGGTCACCATGCCCATCTGCAGTTCGAAATCACGCAGCGCCTGGTCGGCAATCGCCTTCTCCATCGCCTGCTCTTTCTGGATGTCGACGATTCCCTCGTTCGACAGATCGGCCGACACCTTCACCTTCGCCCGATTCTTGTCGATCTTTTCCTGAATCACCGATTCGATCGCGCCAAAGTCGGTCGTCACGTCGAAGTTGAAATCCTTGGACAGCTCGGCCAGCTCGGCCTCGGCCCGGCTCATCTTCAGATCGGCGTCGTACTTCTGGATTTTCTCCTTCACACTCTGCAACTTCTTCGTGGCGTGTTGAATCTTGGTCAGGTGGTTCCCGTAGGCCTCCTGGTGAATCTTCAACTGGTTCTGGTTCTCGGCCAGCTCGTTCTTAGCCTTCTGCAGTTCCAACACGAATTTGCCTGCGGTCTCCCGGTCCCCGACGGACAGATAACTCTTGACCTTGGCCTCGAGGTTTTTGACGTGAGTCTCATTCACCGCCACTTGACGGGTCACCCGCTGCACCAGCGCCTGGTACTGCTCGAGTCCCTGTCGGCCCGACTTCATCTGCTCGACCGCCTGGTCGTATTCGTACTGCAGTTGGGCAATCGGGTCCGCGGTCCAGAAGTAGTTCGCGACCTTGTTCAACTGCGCCTTGAACGCATTCCAGATTTTGCCGAAGATCATGGGTGACTGCGGCGGAAATTTCTTTCAGCCGCCCTGTGAGGGGTGCGAGAAGGGATCGGAAAGCGACAACGCCTGCCTGATGAATTATCATCCCGGGTCGACTGCCAAGTTGCAACTTTGCGTCCGTTCCACCCGCCCGATCCCGCGGGGCTCCCCCACGCATCCAGCACATGGCAGCCAAACATCTCAAACTCGTCGTCCGCGAGTCCCTCGCGCGACGCTCCCGCTCTCCCCCCTCCAACCCGAAGGCTGACCCATGCAACGCCGCGAAATGATCAAATGGATACTTTCCCTGCCGGTTCTGGCGAACGGAGCCCCGGTTCTCGCCGAGCCTGCCAATGCCCCGGCTTCCGGAAAGTACTGGGTATACCTAGGCACTTACACCAAGCCAGGGGGCAGCCGGGGGATCTACCGTTCGGAACTCGACCTCAAAACCGGTCAACTGGCGGCTCCCGTTTTGGTGGCGGAGCTGGAAAATCCTTCCTTCGTCAACCTCAGCCCCAATGGACAATACCTGTACGCCGTCGGTGAGACCGCCGACTCGGGTCCCTCGAAAACCGAGGGGACCGTGCATGCCTTCCGCATCGACAAGTCGACCGGCAACCTCACGAAGCTCAACTCTCTCCCCAGTGGCGGGGCGCATCCCTGTCATCTCTCGGTCAACAGCACTGGCAAGTTCCTGATTGTCGCCAATTACACGGGTGGCAGCTCGGCGGTCTTCGCCCTGAAAGAAGACGGCAGCCTCGGAACCCGGACCGATTTCCAGCAGCATCAGGGAACCGGCCCGAACAAGGAACGCCAGACAGCCCCCCACGCCCACTGTTCGCAATTCCTCACTCTCGATGGCGTCGAGTACGCCTACGTGGTCGACCTGGGTCTCGACCAGGTCCTGTCTTACCGGTTGGACCAGAAAACCGGAGCCCTCTCGGCCACACTCCCGGGAAGCGTGAAACTGCCCCCCTCCAGCGGACCCCGGCACATCGCGTTCCACCCGGCGCTCGGACGGGCCTATGTTTGCGGTGAGATGGATTCGACCTGCATCACCCTGCAGTTCCGCAAGCAGAACGATGGCGTGCTGGAATTGTTCCCCGCGGCGACACCGGGGGCGAATCACCTGTCGACCCTGCCGCAAGATGTTCCGGCGGAAGTCCGCCAACGGAACTCCACCGCCGAGATCGTGGTCCATCCCGGGGGTCAACAGGTGTTGGTTTCGAACCGGGGTCACGACAGCGTGGCGCTATTTGCCATCAACCGTGAGGGAACCACCGCCCAGGGACACATCACCTCGGCGGCCGGCCGCGAAATCAAGACCCCCCGCAATTTCAACGTCGATCCCACCGGCCAGTGGGTCTTGATCGCCAGCCAGGATGGGGACACCGTACGGACCGCGCAGTGGAAGGGAGCGGGGACCGAGCTGTCGCCCCACAGCATCGCCGTCGGCGCCCCGTGCTGCGTGAAGTTTCTGCCGAAACCGTAACCACGGTTCGCGACCGCCACCCGGGAGGGGGACATCCGCAACCGCCCCCCATACCCAGAAATCAACAGCCCCCGTCACATCGCAGTGACGGGGGCTGTTGCATGGAGGCGAGTCGGGCGGAACGACCGGGATGGAAACAACACCCGCATCGGCCGCGCATCACTCTGATCAACCGGTCAACCGGCCGACAGAGCGTCTTTCCCCAACCGGGCACAAAAATCGCCGAACGTTTCGCCGGGGGAACGTTCCGTCCGGAACCGCGAGAAGACCGGGCCCAGCGTCTCCAGAATCTCGGTCTTGGGGACGTAGTCTTTGAAGACGTACCCCAGCCGGGTTCCCTGGACATTGCCCCCCAGGTAGATCGTGTACTTCTCCCCGGCGGCCCGCCCGACAAATCCAATGTCGGGCGTGTAGGGGCGGGCACAGCCATTGGGGCAGCCGGTCATATGAATCGCGATTCGTTCGTTGGCCAGACCCAGCCGGGCGAGTTCGGCTTCCAGCTCATCGATCACCCCGGGCAGGGCCCGTTCCGACTCGGTCACCGCGAGGCCGCAGGTGGGCCACGCCGGGCAAGCGGCCGAATACCGCCGCAGCAGGCTCAGCTCTTCGGCGGCCGCCATGCCATGCTC
>JBKCTR010000726.1:0-1971 GCA_046318755.1 Planctomycetaceae bacterium | reverse complement strand
CGCAGTTGAAAATTCCTGCGGTCCACCCTGGTTGAAAAAAATACACACTGTTGAAGCGACGCGACGTGAGCGAGCTTCGATAAACTAGATATGACAAATCAATATGACAACCGGTTCGGTTGGGAAAATAAGAAAAATCTGAAAAATCCTATCGGGCGTCGCAAACTGGATCCACGGCAAAATGAATGATGGGCCGTCCGGACTTGTGGAGCCAGTTGTCGGGAATTCCAAATCTCTTCTGCGGCGTGTCGACCGTCTCGAGTCGTCCTTCCAATAATGGCTGTTTTGGTAAACTCAAAATGGGAAAGGGTTTACGCGCATGGCTCCCGCTGCCTTCGGCACCCAATGCGGTGCCCATGGTGATGCACTGGGGGTGACTCTCATGCCGAGCCAGGATGGCGTCCCTGGGGCCCGGGGCTCTCGCCGATACCGGCATTCGACCGACAGGATTCCAGTGGCTGTCCTGAGGTGGCGCCCCTCTCCGGACTGACTCACCAGGCGGAGATCTCTTGGTACCGCCCCATCAATCAACCCACCACGAGAAGAGTGCCCCCTCGCGCACGGCGATTTCCAAAGTGATTTTGTGGCCAGCCAGCTCCGGCCACGAACCTCGGGCCCAGTCGACCCGACGGTTTGGCTGATCCCCTGTCAATGGAAGCGAGACGGCAACAATCTTTCCTTGCTGGTCACGCACTGTCACCTGCGCTTCTCCGCCGGGCAACCTCATGTTGAGGAACAAGGCCTCTCCTGCCGCCACGAATGGCACCGTCACGAGGTGCCCTGGGCTCTCCCCGGCATCCAGCGATACAAATCCGTCCCGCCTCAGTACCGCCAGGCAGACCGCACCTTTGTCGGGGCGATAGTCGTCGAACCCGGGCTGGTTCCCGGAGGCCACGAACGCGTAGTGCTGGATCCCGGTGTAATAGAACCACAACTCGTCGTCGCGTACGACGGGGGCCGAGGGGCCAATGATGGTCTGGGTGTCGTAGGCCCCCGCGCCCAGGGGCGAGGCTTCCAGAAACGGCCGACGGTCGGCCACTCGCTGCCAAGACTTCAAATCGCGGCTGACCGCCACCTGGATGTTGTAGAAGCCGGTGTAGTCGCCGTACCGGTCGACCGCGTCGCGCATGGCGGGGGAGAGTTTCAACTTGTCGAACCCCGGCCATTTTGGGGGAACCTTACCGGTATGGTGATAAATCGAGGGTAGCCCGATGAAGAGCCCCTCGTACCAGAAGACCCCCATGTTGTAGGTTTCGATGCTGTAAAACTCGGGGACGTTGTACTCAGGCTGTTTCAGAGCGGGGTTTGCGAACCGCTCGGCGATCCGCCGCCGACCGAGGGCCTGATCTTCGGGATCAGTCTGAAACACGATTCCCAGGTCATTCCAGTTCTGAAAATCGCGGCTGGTCGCGATTGCCACTGACCGACCAAACGGTCCTCCTCGCTTGACGGAATGGACAAACAGCCCTGACTGCGGGTGATAGCTGAAGTTGCCTTCGTCGGAACTGGGGATGGCCGGCAAATCGAGCTTGGTCCAGAGGATGCCGTCCGGAGAGACGGCAAATCCCTGGTTCAGCAGCGCCGCCTTGTATCGGCGGGCGGGATCGGGATCGTGTTCGTCGTAGACCGCATGATCGATCTGCAGGTTCGGCTTGGGGCCGGGAATCCAGTGCAGGCCATCCTCGCTGATTCGCAGCGGTTCATCGGTGCTCATCACCCAGAGCTTGTAATGCTTCGCGGCCGGGTCCCAGACCGGAGCGGTTCGAATCTGGATCGTCTGGTTCGGGTTGCGTGCCCGGATCACTGCGCCGCGCTTGACCGGCTGATGCAGCGTGCGCGTCAGCCCCTCGCGCGAGGCGATCTCGTGATCGTCCAGAAACAGATGCCGTTGGCCGAGGATCAGCGGGAACGGTTCGGCGGCCGGCACCCAGGCTGCCGGGAGTAGCGAGAAACTCAGCAGCAGGATCCATC
>JBKCTR010000725.1:0-4691 GCA_046318755.1 Planctomycetaceae bacterium | reverse complement strand
TTATAAACCACTGATTGACAATCACTTAAGAATACATCGAAAATCATTGTTGGGTTCTCTTCAGGACTAAAATTGAACATAAGAACAAGTGAACGCCAGCTAAGAAAGTGGGTTGACCAAAGGGGGGGGAGATGTGTACGCTCATTTACATCATTGCAGCGTGCCTCCTGAACCGGGCTTCTGACAGTGATGTGCAGCTTCTCGCCGGGCTCTTCGGACTCGGTTGAGGTTTCACAGCGACCCCTCGGGACCTCTGGTGCCGAGGGGTCGTGTCATTTGGTGGCCAGGGTAGCGAGCGACCGGTGAGAGTTGGTGGCAGCCCCCTCGAAGTGGCAGCGCATTCCTTCGCGGCGCTCTCTGGCCGCCAAGAGATCTGGTGAGCCGCGAGATCGGGCGATCGAGGCAGCCGCTGTGTGGCAACAACCGCACGTTTCCAGTCACGCGGTGCATCGAGATCGCGACACAAACGCTGGCCCCGGTGAACGGGGCCCTGCGTGGTCGAGATGGGTCACACGCGGTTCCACACAACCTCGGTCTGAGGCGTGGATTTGTCGGGTCGCCGGGCCTTGATCTGGTCTTACGACAGAACTTTCGACTTCGCCTTGGATGGGCCGCAGGGGCCGCCGCCTGTGACCGAAGAGCGTCTGTAGTGACGGTCTCGACGCGGTGCCGGATGGGGCCCTGGGCCGAGACTGACGGCGATGGTCGTGGCATTGCAGCGCCCGGCGGGCTAGACTGATCGGTCGTCTTGGCCACACACAGGAACACAGCTGTCTGCCGATGAGTGAGAAACTGGTTCGGGTTGGATTGATTGGGGCGGGAGCCAATACCAAGCTCCGTCATATCCCGGGATTTCGGGCGCTGAGCGGGGTCGAGCTGGTGGGCGTCGCCAACCGCACCCCCGCGTCGTCTCAGAAGGTCGCCCAGGAATTCGGCATTCCCAAGGTGTATCCCGATTGGCGGGCCGTCATCTCCGATCCGCAGGTCGATGCCGTCTGCATTGGCACCTGGCCCAACCTGCACTGCGAGATCACCTGTGCGGCGTTGGCCGCCGGGAAGCACGTGCTGACCGAAGCCCGCATGGCCCGCAACTCGGCCGAGGCACACCAGATGCTCGCGGCGGCCCAACTGCATCCCGGGCTGATCGCCCAGATTGTCCCCAGCCCGTTCGGACTGGTGCAGGACAAGTTTGTGAAGTCGCTGATCGACACCGGCTACATCGGCGAGCTGCGCGAGCTGGTGGTGATTGGGGCCGACGATTCGTTCTGGGACTACACCGAACTGCTGCATTGGCGACAAGAAGCGGAAGTCAGCGGCGTGAACGCGATGACCCTGGGAATCCTGCACGAAACCGTTTCGCGCTGGGTCCCGGCCACCACCCGCGTCTTCGCCCAGACCAAGATCTTCGAAACGACCCGCCCCAGCCGGGAAGGGAAGGGGAACGTCGACGTCTCCATTCCCGACAGCATCCAGATTCTGACCCAACTCGCCGGGGGAGCGCGGGGGCTGTACCACTTCAGCGGCATCGATCTGTTTGGCCCGGGGAAGCAGATTCACCTCTACGGCGACCGGGGCACCATCAAGTACCGCGCCACCGCCGATGAGGAAATCATCGAATGTGCCCGGGCAGGGGAACCCGCGCTCAAGCGGCTGGAAATTCCGGCCGACAAGCGCGGGGGTTGGCGGGTGGAGGCCGAGTTTGTCTCGGCCATTCGCGGCCTCGAGCGCGTCACCCGGACCGATTTCGCGACCGGGGTGCGGTACATGGAGTTCACCGAGGCGGTGGCCCGCAGCGCCGCACTCAATCAGCCGGTCGATCTCCCTCTCAAGGCGTTGGGTTAGCACGTCGCCGTCCACCTTGGCGCCCCCCTGACACCCCCCATGGTCCTCGCCGGACCGGACGGGCCTGCCTGTCTTACCATTCACCTCCCCCTCAGCCCGGCCCTGACTCCCCATTCCCGGCCGGTTCTTGCAACGACCGAAAGTCACCACGATATGAAGATCCTGATCGTCGGCCAGGGAGGCCGAGAACACGCCCTCGCCTGGAAGATTCGGCAAAGCCCCCTGGTCAAACAGATCTTCTGCGCACCGGGAAATGCCGGGACCGCCCTCGAAGCGGTCAACCTCGACATTGCCGCGACCAACATCGAAGGACTGGTCCAGTTCGCCAAGAAGGAAAAGATTGACCTGACGGTGATTGGTCCTGAAGCCCCGCTGGTGGCTGGGTTGGCCGACATTCTCGACAAGGAGGGGCTGCGGGTCTTCGGTCCCAGCAAGCAGGCGGCCGAGTTGGAAGGTAGCAAGGTCTTTGCGAAAGACCTGCTGCGCACCGCCGCCATTCCCACCGCCGAGGCACAGGTCTTCTCGAACGCCCAGGCGGCCGAGGCCTATGTCGAAGGGCGCGAAGAGACCCGCCTCGTGGTGAAGGCCGACGGCCTCGCCTCGGGCAAGGGGGTCTCGGTCTGCCAGAACAAAGAAGAAGCGCTGCAGGCCCTGCGGCGGATCATGCGGGCCCGCGAGTTTGGCGATGCCGGCGCCCGGGTGGTGATCGAGGAATGCCTCGATGGCGAAGAGGCGAGCATTCTGGCCCTGACCGACGGCGAGACCATTCTGCCGCTCGAAACCGCGCAGGATCACAAGGCCGCGTATGACGAAGACAAGGGGCCCAACACCGGAGGCATGGGGGCCTACAGCCCCGCCCCGCTGATCACCCCGCTGTTGATGGACAATATCATCGGGCAGGTGCTGGTTCCCGCCGTGCATGCGATGAAACGCCGCAACCGCCCCTTCCGCGGCATTCTCTATGCCGGGCTGATGATCACCCATCAGGGACCAAAGGTGCTCGAATTCAATGTACGGTTCGGCGATCCCGAAGCGCAACCCCTGCTGATGCGCATGAAGTCGGACCTGGTCCCCGTGCTGGTGGCGGCGGCCGAGGGGCGGCTGCGCGAAGTCGACCCCATCGTCTGGGATCCCCGCCCCGCGATCTGCGTGGTGATGGCCGCCGAAGGTTACCCCGGCGAGTACCAGAAGGGGCAGGTCATCCGCGGACTCGACGAAGCGAACCAGGTCGAGGGGGTGAAGGTGTTCCATGCCGGGACCGCCCTCAAGAACGGCGAAGTGGTGACCGCGGGAGGCCGCGTGCTGGGTGTCACCGCCGTCGGCGACCGGCTGGGGGATGCCAAACTGCGGGCGTACCAGGCGGTCAAAATGATCCGCTGGCCCGGGGCGTGGTGCCGGCACGACATCTCCGACAAGGCCCGCCAGTACCTGCACCAGGTCGAATAACCCCGGCCCTCGTCTTTTGCCACGCTCCCCCGTCTGGCCGAAGGACCGCCGATGATCCTCGTTGCAGGACTTTCCCCCGCCTGGCAGCAGATCGCCCAGTTGCGCCACCTGCGGGTGGGGGAAGTGAACCGGGCTGAGAACGTCCGGTGGTGCGCCTCGGGGAAGGTGCTGAACGTGGGCCTGGCGCTGCACCGGCTGCGCGGGTTGGCGGCCGATTCCCCCCCTGTGCAGGTCTTGTCGGTGGCCGGGGGCCCCGCCGGGGAGGACTTGCGGGCCCAGTGTGCCCGGTGGGGAGTGGCGGTCGAGTGGATCACCACCCAGGCCCCCACCCGCGTCTGCACGACGCTGCTCGACCGCGAGACCGGCCGGACCACCGAGATTGTCGAGAACGCCCACCCCCTCGAACCGGCCGAACTGGCGGCGTTTGAAGAGGCGTTTCGACAACGGGCACGCGAGGCCCAGTTGGTGGTGCTGGCGGGTTCGTTTCCCGCCGGGACCCCGGTCGATTTATACGCCCGCCTCGCCCGGCACACCACCGCCCCGCTGGTGGTCGATGCCCAGGGCGCCCCGCTGTTGGCCACCCTCACCGCCCGGCCGGCGGTCATCAAGCCCAACCGCGAAGAGCTGGGGAACACCCTGGGCCGGGCGCTCGACACGCGCGAGCAACTCGCAGCCGCCGTGGCCGAGTGCCACACCCGCGGAGCCCAGGGGGTCGTGCTCACCCAGGGAGCCGGCCCCGTGCTGGTCTCGACGGGTGGTGTCCCCATCTGGCTGCAGCCCCCGTCGGTACCGCTGGTCAATCCGATCGGCAGTGGCGACTGTGTCGCGGCGGGGCTGGCGTGGGGCTTGGCCCGGGGACTGTCGCTTCCCGAGAGTGCCCATTGGGGATTGGCCGCTGCCGCCGACAATGTCTCGCAGCTCGCTCCCGCCGACCTGGCGGCCCCCCGGGTGCAGGCGCTGTTCGACCAGGTGCGGGTGGAAGCGCGTTGGCCCCCCGAGGAACCGCCGGCTGAATAGGCGGGTTGCTCCGGGAAACCTGGCTTGGGTCGATGGCACACGATTTCCGGACAGCAACCCCCGCCGCCGGGGGGATGCCGGCAACTCGGCACCCGCCGTCCGGGGGGGGATCGTCAGCACCCCCCCCTCCCGGTCGACCCGGGTCCGACCTGGAACGTGTGCGGGATGCCGTGGGTCTGCCGGGCGGAGCGTACGGATTGTGCCAGGAAACCCACCTTCCCCGGCGACACGACCGGTCACGTCGGGGATGAGCTTCTTCCCGACTGTTGCCGGGGTCGACATAATGTGGAAGAGGATTGATGCGTTCTTCATCCCCCCTTCCGCCCCCCTCGGGCACAGCCTGCTGGCAGTCGCACGATGACTTCGAGCCTGGTTCCCTTTTCGAC
>JBKCTR010000724.1:0-11618 GCA_046318755.1 Planctomycetaceae bacterium | reverse complement strand
TGGATTCAGCCAATCCAGCCGTCGACGAGATGATCGATTCGGTACTTGGTGGGGCCCCCTGAAGCCTCTCAATCGGCGATTTTGGAAGTTTCCTAACACGTTGTGTCTCCGAGACTTAACTGCGGAAATCAAAAACCGACTTTAAAGCCACCCACCCCCTTTAAAGTTTTCTTTAACGGCCCCAGTGAATTGTCTTGTGTTCACGTCCTGTTTCTCCCAGTGAGCACCCTGGGGTGTGCCGTTTCCGAGTTGGTCTCGACCAGACGCAGGAATGCGGTCGCCCAGTGTGTGGGATGTGAATTTGTGGAGGGCCTCCGTGGAACAGATTGTCGATGGCCGAGACCAATCGGGCGGCTGGCGGCTGTTGGGATTGGGCCTGCGAAAGAGAACGAACCCAACGCAGGGGCTCGCTCGCTGGGGCACCAGGGTGGAATCCGGAACATGCCGCGTCCCCTCCGACTGTCGCCCCGCCGGTGATGTGTGGCGTGGCTCTTCCACCTTCCCCACGCCGGTCGGCCGCCTGGGGTTGGATTACCAGTCAACCCGCCTGATGCGGGGGATTGGAGAGACCAGGCTCCATCCGGCCCGCCACAGAGCATCCCGTGCGGACCTCGCACGTCTCTCCAGACAGGCGTTGCCCCGGACTGCGCACCATACGTCTCCCCAAGCGGACACGTCACGATGGGCTCCTCTGGTTCCATTATCACCCCCTCCATCCTAACCCCCGACGGATGGCAGCACAGGGTCGGAATGTCCGCATCTGGAAAGCTGTCTCCAATTTGTCGACCCACCCCCGAATCCGACCGGTGAGCGATGTGCGCGGTGGCTCAAGAGATGCCAGCGGCGGCTTGGACGGCACCGAGTTCACTCTCAGCCATGATCCATCGCCAACCTGTCGGAGAGGGGGGCGGCGGGTTGTAACCACAACTCCAGTGGCCGAGGAGCATGTCTGCACGACTCCCCTTCCTCGGGCTGGGTTGGTGACCGCTTGGGCGTGTGAAGAAAGGTGCCACTCGCGAGTCATCGGCTGTCCCTTCCCGCCGGGGTGACGGACAGGCCAACCATCGTCCGACAGTTGTTCCCCTGACTCCGCCATGGGATACTCTCGACCGCGTTACCGTCCCAATGAGACCCGTCGGATGCCAATCACCACGGAACAGGTCACCCAGCTCGCCCCCGATGCCAACTCGGCGGCGGCCGGGCAGAAACTCAAGGCCCCGAAGAATTGGTCGCACCTGGGGAGCAGTGCCGAGGCATTGTGGGGCCAGTGTCAGGGAAGTGCCCTCTATCGGGTTCAGGTCGAGCTGTCGAACCTGGGAAGCAGTTGCAGTTGTCCCAGTCGCAAGTTTCCCTGCAAGCACGTGCTGGGACTGTTGTTTCTGTTCGCCGACTCCCCGGCGGCACTTCCTCCCGGCGAGCCGCCCGAGTGGGTGGTGGAGTGGCTGCGGAAACGGCAGGATCGCGAGCAGAAGAAAGCGGCGAAGGCCGAGGCTCCCCCCAAGCCGGTCGATGAAAAGGCCCAGCAGAAACGGGCGGAACAACGGGACGCCCGCGTGAGCGACGGACTCGAACGGCTCGACCTGTGGCTGCGCGACGTGGTGCGAAATGGATTGGCCGGTTTGGAGTCCCGACCGCCGTCGTTCTGGGAAGAACAATCCCGCCGGCTGATGGATGCCCAGGCACCGGGGCTCGCTTCCCGACTTTCGGCCTTGGGCGAGCTGCCTGGCTCGACTCCCGAGTGGCCCTCTCTGCTGTTGGCGGAACTGGGACGCATCAAGCTGTTGCTGCAGGCCTGGCGGCGCATTGACCAATTGGAGCCGGCTCTGCAGGCCGAGATCCGGCAGTTGCTCGGTTGGAATGTGAGCCAGGACGAATTGGCCCAACAGACCAACGGTCTTGCGGATCACTGGTGTGTGGTGGGGCAGACGCTCTCCGAGGACCGTCAACTGCGGACCCAGCGCTCGTGGCTGCTCGGACGGCAGACTCGTCGATGGGCCTTGATTGTCCAGTTTGCCGCAGGCACTCAGCCGTTCGCCGAGGTGCTGCCCGTCGGGATGGAACGCCCCGGAACCATCGTGTACTACCCGGGGGTCTCCCAGCAGCGCGCCCGACTGGTTCCCGCAGACGGGGGGCTCACCGACATTTGTGACCCGCTCCCCGGGACCAATCGGTTCGAAGAGTTTCTGGGGGAGTATGCCGGGCAGCTCTCCCGGCACCCCTGGACCCGTGGCTTGTGCGGTCTGTTCCGGGAAGTGACGATCGTGCCGGGGGGCCAGGGCTGGCTGCTGCGCGACGGGGCGGGTCATGGCTTGCCCCTGGCGCGGCGGGAACCGTGGAAGGTGCTGGCATTGACGGGTGGGCAGGCCTGCGACATCGCGGCCGAGTGGGATGGCCGCGGCCTGCACCTGCTGGGAATGGCGCTGGAGGGGAGGTATCGGGCACTATGAACCCCCAGCTCTTGCGGACTGCGTTGGTGGGGACCTCTCGGGGCAGTGCGGGGATGCCGCTCGATCGGGAACATCCGACCGAGGCCCTCCTCGCGGGGTTGGCACCGAGCGATCCCGAATCGGATCTGTTGTTGCGGGCGGGATTGCAGGCTGTGTTCGCCGCCGCCGGTCGGGTGTGCGACGAGGGGGTCGCCCCACTGCCCGCGGCCTCTTCCGAGACCGCGCTGCGACCGGACGACCGTCTGGCGGGGCTGCTGCGGGGGGGACTGGCCCTCGATGCCTCGGGGCTGTTCGCTGGATTGCTCGACGAGTTGGCGGCCCGCAACCTGCACCTGCCCTACGAACTGCTGCCCGAGGTGCTGCCCCTCACCGACTCCACCCTCCAACAAAAGCTGCTGCCAGTGTTGGGCGAGCGTGGTCGCTGGCTGGGGAGCCTCAATTCCCAATGGGGCTGGGGACGGCAGGCCGATGAAACGCAGTCCCGGCCACCCACTCCCGGCGATCTGCGCCAGCGCATCCAGGAAGGGGAGCTGACCGAACGCTGCCGGGCTCTGGCGGCCTGGCGGGGGCTCGATCCCGCGGCGGCCCGGGAGTTTCTCGCCGGAACGCTCACTGGCGACAGTGCCGAGGTGCGGGGTCGACTGCTGTCGGAACTGGCCACCGGTCTGGACCCCGCCGACGAACCATTCCTCGAGGCCTGCCTTGACGACCGCAGTGCCGTGGTCCGGCGCGTCGCCGCCCAGCTGCTGGCGCGGCTGCCGGAAAGTGCCTTGACGCGCCGAATGTGCGATCGGGGTCAGGCGATGTTGACTTGCGCAGGGCGAGGTCTGGACTCCGCGACACCGACTCTGGTGTGTGCTGCGCCGGAAGCCATCGACAAAGGTTGGGAGCGGGATGGCATTCCGCGGAAACCCGCGGGTGGCGGAGGCCAGCGGGCCGGGTGGGTGGAGGGGGTGTTCGAACTGATCCGCCCCAGTCACTGGGTCACCCACTGGGGTGCGTCTCCCGAGGCGTTGATCGAGGGGCTGCGGGAGGATCCGTTTGGTCCGTCGATCGTGGCGGGCTGGTCGCGCGCCTGCCGACGCTTCGCCGCTGACGATCCAGCCAGCGCCCACTGGGCCAGCCCATTGTGGGACCATTGGGAGTCGGCCCTCAATCGGCATCCCGAGGCGCAGCAGGGAGCGATTCTCGAGCATCTCTCGTCTCTGCTGCAGACGCTCGATGCCAGTGCTGCCCAGACCCGTGTTATGGATCTGGTCGAGCGACGGCGGGGAATGGAGGAGCCCGCCATCCTGGGTTTGCTGGACGCACTGCCACACCGCTGGAGCGAGCGCTGTGCCAGGCAGTTTCTGGACCTGACCCGGGCGGTGCTGCGCCAGGCGTCGGAGAGTTTCGCCCTGCATTGGATTCGCCACCTGCCCCTCGCGGCCCGGGCCATTCCCCCCTCTCAATTCGCCGCCGCCCTGCAACCGTGGGACCTCACCGCCCAAAAGGCCCGCAGTCCCTGGACGGTCACAGCCCTGGAACGGGAGCTCGACCGATTCCAGGAGGTGGTGCGGCTGCGGCGCGACTTTCATGAGGTTGTCAACTCGTCGTCTTCGTCGTGAGTCTCGCCCCCCAACAGGAGCCCCCGCGTGGCCAAAAAATCCCCAGCGACCGAACCGGCGACACCCGCCGAGAGCCCCCTCCAGGCCAAGCTGCGGCAACATGCCGAACAGGAGTTCGCCGCCGAGCTGACGGCCCTGGCCGCCCACGATGATCGTCAAAAGCCCCCGGGCTGGAAGCTGTCTCCCTGGGCGGTGAAGACTTACCTGCTGGGGGGGCGGTTGGCCGATGGCTTTGAAGTCAGCCCCAAGTACGTCGGCAACCCCAAGCTCATCGAGATCGCCGTGGCGACCCTCGCGACCGACCGGGCGCTGTTGCTGTACGGCGTTCCCGGCACCGCCAAGAGCTGGGTCAGCGAGCATCTGGCAGCGGCCATCAGCGGCACCTCCACGTTGCTCATTCAGGGGACTGCCGGGACCGACGAGGCAGCGCTGCGCTACGGCTGGACTTATGCCCGCCTGCTGGCTGAGGGACCCTCCACCCGGGCGCTCGTCCCCAGCCCGATGATGCTGGCGATGGAGTCGGGCCAGATCGCCCGCATCGAGGAACTGACCCGCATTCCCGGCGATGTGCAAGACAGCCTGATCACGCTGCTCTCCGAGAAGACGCTGCCGATTCCCGAGTTGAACCAGGAGACCCAGGCAACCCGGGGGTTCAACGTCATTGCAACGGCCAACAACCGCGACAAGGGAATCAACGAACTGTCGAGTGCGCTGATGCGGCGGTTCAACACCGTTGTGCTGCCCACGCCCGACACCCTGGACGATGAGGTGGCGATTGTCAGCCGGCGGTCCGAGCAGTTGGGCCGGGCGCTGGAACTCCCCTGCGAGAAGCCGGCGCTCGAAGAGATTCGTCGCGTGGTGACCATTTTCCGCGAACTGCGAAATGGCCTGACCGAAGATGGCAAGACCAGGGTGAAATCTCCTTCGGGGACCCTGTCGACCGCCGAGGCGATCTCGGTCATTGCCGGGGGAATGGCCCTGAGTGCCTTCTATGGCGATGGCCAGTTGAAGGCGGGCGACCTGATCTCGGGGATGGTGGGAGCCATTGTGAAAGACCCCGTGCAGGACCAGGTGGTCTGGCAGGAATACCTGCAGACCATCATCAAGGAACGCGACGACTGGAAAGACTGGTATCGGGCCGGTCGCTCGGCCCACTGATTGGGTTCCGTCGCCCACCCCCCGGAGGTCCCGATGAGCCTGCACCTGTTTGGAATCCGCCATCATGGCCCGGGATGTGCCCGCAGCCTGCGGGCCGCCCTGGACGAACTGCAACCCGACATCATCGTGATGGAAGGCCCGGCTGACGCCCAGGAGGCGCTGGCCCTGGGAGCGCACCCGGGAATGATTCCCCCGGTCGCCCTGCTGCTGTATCCCCCCGACGAACCCCGGCGGGCGGTCTACTATCCGTTCACCCGCTTCTCTCCCGAGTGGCAGGCGCTGCGCTGGGGGGCCGAGCATCAGGTTCCCGTCCGGCTGATGGACCTGCCCCAGTCGCTGCGCCTGGAATGGGAACAGTCCGCGAACGGTTCCACCCCCGAGTGCCCTGGTCCCGCCGAGACCCCCTCCCTGTCGTCCCCCCCCTCCCTGTCGTCCCCCCCCTCCACAACGAGCACTCCCCACCCAGCCGACAATCCCGCGCCGGCCAACGCCGACCCCGGCACCGTGGAAACCTTCCCCTGGCGGGTCGATCCCCTGGCTCAACTGGCCGAGGCAGCGGGCTACGCCGACCATGAGCTCTGGTGGGAGCAGCAGATTGAGCAGCGGGCGGACGCCACGGGACTGTTCGCCGCAATCCTGGAAGCGATGCGCACTGTCCGGGAGGAGTTTCCCGAAACATCCCCCCGCGACCTGCTGCGCGAGGCCCACATGCGGACCGTGCTGCGTGCCGTGCGCCGCGAGGGCCCCGCCAGGATGGCCGTCATCTGTGGGGCCTGGCATGCCCCCGTCCTCGACGAGGCGGCACTCGATGGCCGGCGGCCAGGCTGCAAAGTCTCCGAAGACCAGGCCCGGTTGAAGGGACTCTCCAAGACCAAGACCACCGCCACTTGGATCCCCTGGACCCATTCCCGCCTCACCGCGAGCAGCGGGTACGGTGCCGGGGTACGTTCCCCGGGCTGGTACGACCACCTCTGGACCTCGCGCGAGTCGGCCGCCGCCCGCTGGATCACCACTGCCGCCCGGCTGCTGCGCGCCCGCGATCTCGACGCCTCGGCCGCCTCGGTGATCGAAGCGCTGCGCCTGGCAGACGCCCTCGCGGCCCTGCGCGAGCTGCGTTCCCCGGGCCTGGCCGAGTTGAACGACGCCATTCTCGCCGTGCTGTGCCACGGACAGCCCGCCCCACTGCGGCTCATTCACGAGCGGCTCGAGGTGGGGGATGTACTGGGGCAGGTTCCTGAAGAGTCCCCGGCCGTCCCCCTGGCTCAGGACCTGGCCCGGTGGCAAAAGTCGTTGCGGCTCAAACCCGCGACGATCAGTCAGGCACTTGATCTCGATCTGAGGCAACCGAACGACCTGCAACGCAGCCAACTGCTGCACCGCCTGGGACTGCTGCACATCGGCTGGGGCCAACACCGCAGCAGCGGCGGACGATCGTCGACCTTTCATGAGATCTGGCAGTTGGAATGGAAGCCCGAGTTCGTCATCGGTCTCATCGAAGCGAGTGTCTGGGGAAACACCATCGAACTGGCCGCCACCGCCCGGGTGATCGACGAGTCGGTCCGGGCCACCGAGTTGCCCACGGTGACGGGGTTGCTGCGGGATGCGGTGCTGGCGGGACTGCCGGGAGCGATCGACCCGTTGCTGGCCCAAGTCCAGTCGCTGGCGGCTGTGGGGACCGATGTCCGTCACCTGATGGATGGGCTGCTGCCACTGGCCCAACTCGCCCGGTATGGCGATGTGCGGGGAACCTCGGCCAGTCAGATCGAGCCGATCGTGGTGGGGATGTTGGAGCGGATTGTCGTGGGACTGACGACTGCCTGTGCGGGGCTCGATGACGAAGCCGCCGCGCGCCTGCAGCAGAGCCTGGGAGGGGTCTCGCAGTCGCTCGCCCTGCTGAACCGTGCCGACCTCGATCGCGATTGGTGGCACGCACTGCGTCGACTGCTCGATGGAGCAGTGCATCCGTTGCTTCGCGGCTGGAGCTGCCGGGCGCTGCTCGAACAGGGGCAACTCGCTCAGGATGAACTCGACCGCCGGGCACGGTTGGCTCTGTCGTCGGCCAACCCCCCCGCGGAGTCGGCCGCCTGGCTGGCCGGTCTGCTCCGGGGGAGTGGCCTGTTGCTGCTGCAGCAGGAAGGGTTGTGGCAGGTGTTCGACCGCTGGCTGGCCGAGTTGTCTGCCGAGACCTTCGTCGAGACTCTCCCCTTGATCCGCCGGGCCTTCGCCGACTTCACCGGTCCCGAACGACGGCAAATGGGAGAGAAGGTCCGGCAGCTCGGCACGACTCCCCAGGAGTCGGGACCGCACCCCTCCTCCGCCAGTGGGATCGAACGGGTCGATCTCCCGCGGGCCCGGCAGGTGTTGCCCATCCTGGCCCATCTGCTGGGGGTCGCTCCCCCCGCCGAATCGTAAGCCCCTCCCCCGAGACGTCCCGGCAACCCGATCCACAACCTCGCACAGAAACCGACCGCCATGGCCACACAGGAAGACGAACGACTGCGACGCTGGCGGCTGGTGTTGGGCAAATCGGCCGAGGGGCTCGGGCCCGATTCGGGGATCGGTCGGGGGCTGGGGGACAGCGATGCCGCCATGGACCGCGTGCTGGAGGCCCTCTACGACTCGGACCGCCGGGCCGGACTGGGAAGTTCCTCCCCGAACGTCAACCGCTGGTTGGGAGACATTCGCCAGTACTTCCCCAAGTCGATTGTGCAGGTGCTGCAGAAAGACGCGCTCGAACGGCTGAAGCTGCACCAGATGCTGCTCGAGCCCGAGACGCTCGCGACCGTGGAGGCCGACGTGCACCTGATTGGCACCCTGCTCTCGCTCAAGTCGGTCATTCCCAACAAGACCAAAGAGACCGCCCGCCAGGTGGTCCGCAAGGTGACCGATGATCTCGAACGTCGGCTGCGCAATCCCCTGACCGAGGCAGTGCGGGGCGCCCTGCACAAGGCGTCCCGTACCTCCCGCCCCCGAGCCCACGAGATCGACTGGCACCGCACGATTCGCAAGAACCTGCACAACTACCTTCCCGACCACGGCACCATCGTGGCCGAGAAGTTGGTGGGTTATGGCCGCCGGCGCTCTGCGCTGCGCGACATCGTCTTGTGCATCGACCAAAGTGGTTCCATGGCCACTTCGGTGGTTTACGCCAGCATCCTGGGGGCGGTGTTGGCTTCGTTGCGGGCGGTCACGACCCGACTGGTGGTCTTCGACACCGAGGTGGTCGACCTGAGCGATCAACTGGCCGACCCGGTCGACGTGTTGTTTGGCACCCAGTTGGGAGGAGGGACCGACATCAATCGCGCGGTCCGCTACTGCCGACAGCACATCACCCGTCCGTCGCAGACCATCTTCGTGTTGATTTCCGATCTGTACGAGGGGGGCGTCGCGGCCGAACTGCTGCGGCAAACCGCCGAGCTGCTGGCCAGTGGGGTGACCATGGTCTGCCTGTTGGCGCTGAATGACGAGGGAGCCCCCTGCTTTGACGAGGTGCTGGCCAGCCAGATGACCGCGCTGGGTGCCCCCGCCTTCGCCTGCACCTCCGACCTGTTCCCCGACCTGATGGCGACCACCATCCCGAAGGGAGACATCGCCGCCTGGGCCGCGCGGAACCAAACCGTGATCAAGGGTCAGCCGTGAGCCGGCCCGCCACCTCCGGAACGCCCCCTCAAGTTCCGTCGTGCCGCGTCCCCCGGTTCCTCCCGAGCCAAGTCGGGTCGCCGCCGCCCGGTTGGTCTGGCCGCGGATGGAACGGATGCATGTGTCAGCCATTCGGTTTCGGTCTCCTCCGCTGGCTCCGCCTGCCGACGGAATGGGCGGCGGTCGGTGGCGTGGGTATCCTGCAGGGGAGAGTTTGAGAGTCCGCTGCCGGTTGCCCAGCCCCCTCCAGCCACCTTGGGAAGCCCCCTCATGACACTCCCGGTCGACACCCCCTCCCAGACGATGCGTCTTCCCGAGAACCCCCCACCGGGAACCGGCGGCTCCCCCCTCACGAGGCGGCAGGCGCTCGCGGGGCTGGCCGCCGGAACCGCTATGGGGTTTCCAACGATCATCCCCGCGCGGGCTTTGGGGCGCGACGGGGTGGTGGCGCCGAGTGAGAAGATCAACCTCGGCGTGATCGGAATCGGGCCCCGTTGCACCTATGTGTTGACGTCGATGTTGGGGCTCGGCGACGTGCGCTGTGCCGCGATTGCCGACGTGCAGCAAACCCGCCGCGACGCCGGCAAGGCCCTGGTCGACAAGCTGGCGGGGAACGCCGACTGCGTGCTCTATCGCGACCTGCGGGAATTGCTCGCCCGCCGTGACATCGATGCCGTGATTGTGGCGACCGGCGATCGCTGGCACACCCCGGCATCGATTCTCGCCGCCGAGGCGGGCAAAGATGTCTATTGCGAGAAGCCGTGCGGGCTGACCATCCAGAATGTGCTCGATCTGGCCGCCACCATGAAGCGGACGGGCCGCATCTTCCAGGCCGGCACCCAGCGGCGCAGCGTGGCGCAGTTCCAGACCGCGGTGGAACTGGCCCAGGGAGGAAAGCTGGGGAAGCTCGAGACCCTGTTGGCCTCGGTCTATGAGCCCGAGCTGGGGAATACCTGGCTTCCCGGGGAACCGACTCCGCCGGTGGATGTCTGTGACTGGAATGCCTGGCTCGGACCGGCTCCCTGGCGCCCCTACAACTCGGCCTATGTCGCCGGGAAATGGCGCGGTCAGTACGACTTCGAGTCGGGGGCCCGGCTGCTCGACTGGGGGGCACACACCGTCGATCAGTGCCAGTGGGCGAATGGGGCCGACGGGACCACGCCGGTGGAATTCACCCCGGGTCCGAAGGGAATCACCTGCCGGTATGCCAACGGCGTGAAGCTGGTGCTCGATTTCCTCAAAACGCCGTTTGGCGACCGCGCCCCGAACTGGAACACCAGGCTGGGGCTGTGCCCGGTGAAGTTCGTGGGGAGTGAAGGCTCGGTGGAAGTTGGCGATGATGGCCTCGAGCTGAAGCGGGGAGGGGTGGTCTCTCCGACCGAGAAGGTCGTGAAGACGCGGGGGATTGATGCACAGACCCACGCCCGCAATTTCTTCGACTGCGTCCGCTCGCGTCAGCCGACGATCACCAATCCCGAGGTGATGCTGCATTCGCACATCGCCTGCTTCGCCGCGTCGTTCTCGTGGATCCTGGGACGCCCCCTGACCTTCGACCCAGCCCGGTTTGAGTTCGTCAACGACGACGAGGCCAACTCGCTGCGCTCCCGCCCGGAACGCAAGTTGTGGGCCTGAGGGAGGGACGCGGCCTGCGACGGAAGCCAGCGTTCCTTCTCGTCCCGTTCATCGGCGTCGGGTTCATCGCGATCGGCCCGGGAGGCCGGGGGATTCCCCGCCGACTGGTTTCTCAGCCCCCTGGAACCGGGGACTGATCGGACTCGATGGAACTGGCTGGGCTGAGCCCGCTCGATGGGGGCCCGGTGCACACACCGTAGGAGTCCACGGATGCGGCAAGTACCCACGGCGTGATTCGAACACGCGACCGACGGATTAGAAATCCGTTGCTCTATCCAACTGAGCTACGCGGGCAGGGAAAAGCCGGGGGCGAATGCGATCGTCACGGAAGACCGAAACGTTCCCCATTTTCTAGTCTACCGTCTCTTTTGGGGAACGACTACTTTGCTCCCTCAATGTTCCAGACAGACACCCGGGGTCTCGCCCTGGTTCAGGCGGGTCGGTCCGAAGGATCTTCGAGAGCCCGGCCGGGGGTTCGGTCGTTGGACAGGAGTGGTGCAATGGCGGCGGGTTATGTGTTGGCGGTGTTGGCCTCGGCACTCTGGGGACTGACCTACTGTCTCGATGAACGACTGCTCGAGGGGCAATCGTTCTACCGGCTGTACTACCTCCACACCCTCGGGGGGCTGGTGGTGACGGCCCCGTTGCTGTGGTGGCGGGGGGAATCGCTCTGGCCACTCTCCGCCACCGGGCCTGTGGAGGGCACCCCCACCCCCCCGTGGCTGATTGTGGTGACCATGCTGGTCGCCACGATCGCCGCCCTCTCGATCTTGAAGTCGATCCAACTGCTGGGGGCCCAGCGGGCGGCTGTCTTCGAAATCTCGTATCCCCTGTTCGTCGTCCTGTTCGGAGCGCTGCTGTTCGGCCAGAGCGTCTCCCCCCGCGTGCTGATCGGCGGCCTGCTGATCTTCGCCGGGGCGCTGGTCATCATGCAGTCGGAAGGCTGAATCGCCGACAGGCAGCGCAGCCAACCTGGCCAGAAGTCAACGGTCTCGGCCAGCCTCCCCCCAGGAGTCTGATCTGAGAGAATGCGGAGGCACTCGAACGGGAACGACGCCGGGACGTACTCTGAAGACCCGCGACGAATTCACTGGCTCGATCGCTTGTGTGATCTCATGCCCAATCGGGCTGTGAC
>JBKCTR010000723.1:0-3513 GCA_046318755.1 Planctomycetaceae bacterium | reverse complement strand
CCCATGAAGCGGTGCAGGCCTCCCAATTCCGCCACAATTTCCGCACCCGGCCGCAGTGCCAGATGGTAGGTGTTGGACAACACCATCTGCGCACCGGCTGCCTGGAGCTGGTCGACAGTCACACCTTTGACTGTGGCCAGTGTTCCCACAGGCATGAATGCCGGCGTGTCGACCACGCCATGCGGAGTCTCCAGCCGCCCCAGTCGCGCGGCGGTGTGGGAGTCGACCGCCGTGACTTCAAACCGGAATGGAGTCTCGATGGGTCAAGCACTCCCACCGCGGGGAGTGAGTCGGGAAACGAGGGTGCAGTTCAGACGTCGCGCGGGTCCCCCACCGGATCTCGCCGGGGTCCCCGCACTGAGCCCCAAGGGAACACCGGAGTCCGTCAGGTGGTTGGCTTGGGGGTCCGACGGTTGGGGAACTTGTTGAGGGTGGCCTCGTTCACCGTGCCTTCCACGGGGACCTTTCCCTGTTCCCGCTGGATCGCCTCATAGACTTCCTGGCGATGAACGGGAATCTCGGTCGGGGCTTGAATCCCCAAACGAACTTTATCGCCACGGATGTCCACCACGGTGATCACAATGTTCTCACCAATGATGATGCTCTCGTCGCGTTGTCTCGACAGGACAAGCATCGGGCTTTCTCCTTCGCGTCGTGCGATAGACCGTCCCGGTCTCTCGCGGTCTTCAATGACCAGAGGCTGCAGCCAGCCAGGCTGGATTCCTTTTCTCCCGCGCGGGCGTTCGAACCCAACGAGTTCGGCGGGCCCACGGCCCACGCACTGCGAGGTGCTACGAAGATCGTCACGCGTCAAGGGTCTCGCCAGACCAGTTCCGACAATTCCCGGAGACTGATCCCAGAGTCGCGACGGAAAGACCGGTTGTACCATCCCTGCGGGAAAGATGGCCTTTCCGATTGCAACGAGTCTGACGAGCGTGCCGCCAACACCGGCGTCCGGTAGGCGCTCAAGTCAGGTCGCGGACGAATGCTTGCCGTTGCGCGGGGGGCTCCTCACCCGGTTGTGCCAAGCACCGGGGCCCCCTTGGTGGCGGGAGGACGGCGCAGGCCCGCCAACACAATCCGCACCGCCTCGAGAGCCATCAAGACCCCCAGGCAGGCCAGCACCAACGCCACCCACGGCACGGGATTGCTCCATAGGTTCACCCCGGCGTCGCCCGCCAGCCGACCCCGCACAGCCTGCCCCAACGGCGTGATCGCCCGGGCCAACGCCCACATGCTCATCACATACATGAACACGCAGGGGATTCCGGTGACGTACAGCACCCACATCGCCCGGCGGGTCTTCCAGAGCCAGACCGTCACCCCCAGCAAGGTCAGCGCCGCCAGCAGTTGATTGCTGGCGCCAAACAGATCCCAAAACAGTCGCCAGCGTTCCTTGATCCGCCCCGATTCGTCAACCGGCTGCCAAATCAGGAACAGCAGGGGAAAGCCCGCCGTCAGCGCGGTCGCGACAAACTTCCCGGTCCGCCCGGTCCAGCCGGTCAATTCCTGCAGGATGTACCGCCCCAGTCGCGTGCAGACATCCAGCGTGTCGTACACAAACGTGGTGAA
Organism: Planctomycetaceae bacterium; assembly: GCA_046318755.1. Classification (GTDB taxonomy): domain Bacteria; phylum Planctomycetota; class Planctomycetia; order Planctomycetales; family Planctomycetaceae; genus UBA10511. The sequence continues at coordinate 1,941 of JBKCTR010000723.1, read as the reverse complement.
GGCCATCAGGCCGAAAGAAACGCCCAGGGTGGCGGGCACTCCCACCACCGACAGAAAGCTGCCGATTCCGCGCGAATAGAGAAAATTCGGCTTGGGCTGACCGCCCGCGAGCAGGTCGGAGTCGGGCCGCAACATCATCACGCAGCACAGCGACACGATGGCCACCATGGCCTCCAACAGCATCGACCCATACCCGATCAGCCGGGCATCGGGCTCGCATCGCAATTGTTTCGAGGTGGTTCCCGACGCGATGATCGAGTGGAAGCCCGAACACGCGCCACAGGCGATGGTGATGAACAGCAGGGGGAACAGGGGCATGACCGTTCCCGAGGCGTCCGTGACGGCGAACCCGCGGAAGGCGGGGTACTCCACGGTTTTCCCTCCGAGCACCACCCCCAGCGCCCCTGCGGCCAGAGCGATGTAGAGAAAGTAGCCCCCCAGGTGGCCGCGGGGCTGCAACAGCAGCCACATCGGGGCGACCGAGGCCAGAATGCAATACACCAGCAGTGCCACATTCCACAGCCGCTGTCCATCGGCGACAATCAGGTTGTACTTGCGGCTGGGGGCGTCCAGAACGGTCTTCAGCGAGGCCACCTGTGCCTCGGTCAGCTCCAACTGGCTGGCCATGCCCTTGTCACCCAGTTCGAACAACCGGCGGGGATGCGATGCCCGCGCCTCGAACTGCTCGCGCTGCCCCGGGTTGAGGATGGCCAGCGCCTCATTGCGGACGGGGGGCAATTCCTCGGCCACAAACTGCGGCATGCCAAACAGGTCTTCGGCCGCCAGGGGAAAAAACTGACCCACCCAGATCGACAGGCCGACCAGCGGCAGGAAGATCGCTGTCGCCCAGCCAATCGAGAGCTTGGTGTACCGCAGGCAGAGCCCCATCAAGAGGGGAATCGCGAGGTACAGCAGCGAGGAGGTGGCGATTCCGCCGCCCGTGATGATCTCGTTGTTTTCGAGGGTTTGCAGCCCGAGGAACGAACTGGAGGTCACATCGGTGAAAGCGACAATGATGTACACAAGCGCCAGCCAGACGAACGCCAGAAAGAGCAGATAGGAGCGTCGCGACATGTTGTCGCGCACCACCTCGGCAATCGACCGCGCCTTGTGCCGGATCGATGCGGTCAAGGCGGTCATGTCGTGCACGCCGCCGATGAAAATCGATCCCACCAGAATCCACAGCAGGGCAGGGAGCCAGCCGAAGAGGTAGCCAGCGAGAATCGGCCCGACAATCGGGCCGGCGGCGGCGATGGCCGAGAAATGCTGCCCGAGAAGGAATTTCGAATCGATGGGGGCGTAGTCCACATCATCGCGCAGGGTCACGGCTGGAGTGGGGACGTCGGCGCGCAGTCCCAGCAGACGTGTCAGGATCGAGCCGTAGATCCGGTAGGCGGTCAACAGGATCACGGCCGACAACACCACAACGACCAGCAGATTCATGACAGACCTGTTGTCTGGAACAGGGCCCGCAGGGCCCGGAGGAGACAGAGACGGGCTTGGCGGGCGCCGTCCCTGCGTGCTTCAGATTATCCGTTTCGCAAACACTCACTCAACCAGGGGCCCCGGGAATCGTCAGGCTTTCGACCGAACCTGTCGTCCTCAAGCTGGGCCGCTCACGGGCCCCCGATTCCGAAAGGCAGACCCGCGGCGTGATCCCGGCTCGTTGCCAAGACATCCAGCCAGCCTGTGGGGCTGGCCGCCGACTGCGGGTCTATCACCAGATTGGCCAACGAAGGGACCTCAACCGGGGATCAACCAGCGCCTGGTTTTTTCGATGGCGAGTGCCGATTCCATTCTGCCACGGATCGCTCTCCTCGCGGCACCCTCGGTCCGCGGGATCTCTCCGGAGCAACTCCCAATTGTCGGCCCGCATCATCGGCCGGGTCGAGGGTTCCGTGGCGTACCGGCCGGGGAGTTTTGGGGGGGGAGTTGTCGCCG
>JBKCTR010000722.1:0-1774 GCA_046318755.1 Planctomycetaceae bacterium | reverse complement strand
TGGCAAGCTGGTCCTCAGCTCGCCCGCCCTGTTGGCTGGCCGCACGGTCGAGGAAATCGGCGGCTACCCCGCCACCTTCCACGTGCGCGACTTCCTCGACTGCGTGAAGACCCGTGGCCTGACCAAGGGGAATGCCGCGGCGGCCTGCAATGCCCACATTGCCTGCCACGCCGCCAACATCGCCCTGTCGCTCGGCCGCACGGTCAAGTACAGCAACGAAACGCACGATTTCCCCGGAGATATCGAAGCCAACCGGCTCCGCTCCGAGGCGCTGCGTGAACCCTGGCGGCTGTAGTTTTCCGCCAGACTGGTTTGTGCCGGGTTCCCCTGCCACGGGAACCCCGTCCCCACCCGTGCCGCCCCGGGTCGGGACACCTGCGCCAGCCGGTCGATCGATTTCTCGCCGGGCGGATTGCTGCTCCGTTTCACATCATCGGCCTTGATGAGGACCGTTCTCATGCGTTGGATTTCCCTGAAGTGGCTCGCCCCGTGCGCAGCCCTGTTGCTGGCCCCCGCCGCCTGGGGGGGAGATGGCCAGACCGAAAAAGAAAAATCGCTGATCGCCATCCTGCGGTCGGATGCCGCCCCGTCGGAAAAGGCGATCACGTGCAAGCATCTCGCCGTGCATGGCACGGCCGACGCCGTTCCCGATCTTGCCAAGTTGCTGCCCGATCCACAGATGTCTTCTTGGGCCCGCATTGCCCTCGAGGCGATTCCCGGAGAGGAATCGAACGCCGCGCTGCGTGAGGCCAGCACCAGCGTGTCGGGGCGACAGTTGATTGGCATCCTGAATTCGATTGGTGTGAAGAAAGATGCCGCGGCGGTCGACCTGCTGAAGACCCGCCTGACCGACGCCGATGCCGAGGTGGCCTCGGCTGCTGCTGTCGCCCTGGGGCACATCGCCACTTCGCCCGCGACCGACGCGCTGCTGGCCGCGCTGGGGAACAGCGATGGTCCGGTGCGCAACGCCGTGGCGGAAGCGTGCGTGTTGGCGGCTGAAAAAGTCGCCCCGCAATCGGCCACCGACGCCGCCGCGATCTATGACCGGGTGCGGAATGCCGAAGTCCCGCTGCAGCGGCGTCTCGAGGCGACCCGGGGTGCGATTCTCGCCCGGGGCGACGAGGGGCTGGCGCTGTTGCGTGAGCAGATCCATTCGCCCGAGAAGGCCCGCTTCCAACTGGCCCTCTCGACCACCCGCGAGTTCCCGGGCAACAAGGTCGACGGAGCCTTGCTCGAAGACCTCGCCAAGCTGCCCGCTGACCGGGCGGGACTCTTGGTCGAGGCGCTGGCTGATCGTCGCGAGACGGTCGATCTGCCCGCCTTCCTGACCGCCGCGGGAACGGGTCCGAAAGAGATTCGTCTCTCAGCCATCCGGGCTTTGGGACGGGTCGGAAACGACTCCTGCCTTCCCCGGCTGTTGCAACTGGCTTCGGCCGAGAAAGACGCCGACCTTTTGCAGGCGACGCAGGCCGCTTTGGCCCAACTGCCAGGCGAGAAGGTCAACCCGGCCCTCGTGGCGGAATTGGCGAAGGCCGACAACACCCTCAAGCCCATGCTGCTGGGGCTGATTGCCCGCCGACGCGTTCCCGCGGTGGACGAGGTGGTGAAGTCGCTCGACAACAAGGACAAGGGAGTGCGGAATGCGGCGTTGGCCGCCCTGGGAGCGACGGTCGAACTTGACCGCCTGCCGTTGCTGATTGACCAGGTCGTGAAGGCCGAGGACGAAGCCCACGCCACTCAGGCGCTGCAGGCCCTCAAGACGGCCAGCGTGCGG
>JBKCTR010000721.1:0-2538 GCA_046318755.1 Planctomycetaceae bacterium | reverse complement strand
ACCGGAATCGGAACGGGTCAACCTGGCCGACCGGCTCCCTCCACGACTGCAAACCGAGAACGAATGGCAGGCGCGGCGGGCCGTGTTAGGCTACATCCACCAGCAGTCGCTCGATTTCCAGGGGACCGCCTCACAGCTCATGCAGACTGGTCCCGGCGCTCCGGCCGCCAGCGCCGGAGAGTTGTTGGCCGCGGCCGTGCAGTCACAGCTTTCCCAGGCGTTCTCTGAGCTGCTCAATCCCGAGTTCGGCGAACGGGGTTCCCGGAGTGCGCCGTTTACGGAAGGGGCGTTGGCGAGGTGCCGTGAGAAAGCGCAACAACTGACGTTGCGGGGCTATCGGGCAACGGCCGTCCACCTCGACGCCACAGCCGGTCAAACCCGGGTGGAGAGCCGGTTTGAGGTGCGGCTTGGCCCCGGAGAATGGGTCATCGCCTGGCAGGGCTCGCGGCAGGGAGGTCCAGCGCGGGCGACGCCCGAAGCCAGGCAGCGGCTGCGGGAGGATCCGCAGGTGGGGAGGGTGTTGGACCTGCTGGCCCAGGCTGGCCTCGCGGGGGACGACTCGGTGCAGCGAGCGCTGGACGGGGGTCTGGCGACTCAAACGATGCAGCAGGACCTCGAAGCGGAATTCCGGCTGTTTCTGGGGCATTATGGACTGCATGCTGAGGGCCCCCCACTGTTTCTGCCCGAAACGGCCCCACGCTAAGTGAGACGTGCCGGAGGCCGGGCCAGGCGAACCCTCCGCGAGCGATCGCGATGGCCATCAACGATTGACGACTGGAGTCTGGCCGTCGTTCAAAGCCCTCTGGAGCCTCTACCGAGAGAGACCTCAATGTCCCCCGGCCGTTGCGTGGCGTAGTGACGGTTGGCAGTTCCAATTGAACCGATCAGTTCCAGCCGATATGTTGAGGGGAGATTTCCGGGGCTGAAAGTCGTGAGTTCAGATCCTGGACCCGTTCCCCAGGGATCGTGGGGAGATTCGAGGGGGCATCCCCGGCCGCCAACTCCTGAACCACAACAACTTCTCAACGCCGAGCCATGTTGACATTTGCAGCGAACCAAGGGGCCCGATTTTGTGATGGCCTGTCTCGGCGGCGATTTTTGGAAGTGGGTTCACTGAGTGTGTTTGGGTTGTCGCTGGCCGACCTGTTGCGCCAACAGGCTGGGGCTGCCGATTCCGCAGGGCGGCCTGCCCGCTACACGTCACCCCGCTCGGTGATTCTGATCTGGCAGCATGGGGGTCCGTCGCAGCTCGACACGTTTGACATGAAGCCCGACGCAGCCCGGGAGGTGCGGGGGCCGTATCAGCCGATTGCCTCGGCATTGCCGGGCCTCGACGTCTGCGAGCTGTGTCCCGAGCAGGCGAAGGTGATGGATCGCTGCACGGTGATCCGGAGTTTTTCGCATGGAAACGGCGATCACTGGGCGGCCGCCCACTGGATGTTGACCGGCCGGACGGGGGCCAATGGTAACGACCGGTTTCCCCGGCAACCGTCGATGGGGGCGGTGGCCTCGCACCTCTTGGGGGCGCGGGCGGCAGGTTCGCTGGCCGCGGTGAACATGAACGACGGCGGTTTTGGCTTTCATGGAGCGGCGTGGCTGGGGGTCTCGCACAATCCCTTCGGGTATGGCGACTACAGCTACGGCAACGAGGCGGGCAAGCTGCCCACGGGAGACGACAAGAGTTTCTCGCTGGTCGAGGGGTTGACCTCCGACCGGCTGTCGACCCGCGTGGGGCTGCAACAGCAGCTCGATTCGCTGCGCCGGCGGATGGAGACCAATCCCACGTTCCGACAGCTCGACTCGGTCGATCAGCAGGCGCTCGACATTGTGATGTCGGGCCGGGTGCGCGAGGCGTTTCAGCTCGAGCGGGAAGATCAGCGGACTCGCGATCGTTACGGCAGCGGCTGGGGAGCCCAGGCGCTGTTGGCCCGCCGCTTGATCGAGGCGGGAGTGCGGTATGTCTCGCTGAACACCGGGTACTGGGACGACCACGGCAATCTCAAGGGCGCCCTGGACGACAAGATGCCCCGCCACGACCGGGCGGTGGGGGTGTTGATTCAGGACCTGGCCGAGCGCGGCCTACTGGACGATACGCTGGTCATCTCGGCCGGTGAGTTCGGGCGGACCCCGGTCATCAACAAAGATGCGGGGCGCGATCACTGGCCGCAGGCACAAAGTGTGCTGCTGGCCGGGGGGGGCTATCGGCATGGCCAGGTGATTGGCAGCACCAACTCGAAGGCCGAATACCCCACCTCGCGCCCCATTGGCGTGGAGGACTTCTGCGCGATTGTCTACCACACCCTGGGCCTGCGGGTGGACGACACGTTGGTCGACCAGCGGTCGGGGCGTCCCCAGCATCTGGTCCCGGGGGGTGAAGTTCCCCGGGAACTCCTGTAGTCGATATGACCCGGCGAGCGTTTTGCCGCCCCTGAAGATCGCCCCATTCGCTACAACCACTCCTTTCGGATTGAAGGGGTGGTTCCAGTGGCGGCTGGTGGGCAACCTTCGGTTCGTCCCTGGCAGGACGGACGTGGTGGC
>JBKCTR010000720.1:0-3089 GCA_046318755.1 Planctomycetaceae bacterium | reverse complement strand
CGCCCGGACTTCCCCCTTCTCGCGCAGTCGATTGAGCTCCGCCTTGTCGATGCCGAGACGGTCCGCGGCTTCCTCGAGACTCAGGTACTTTTTCGACATGCCTAGAGCTTCCCGGTGGTTCGCAGCCTGCAGCGCCGCCGCTTTGGCCGCGCCATCCTGCTCTGTACACTGCCTCCGGGCCGGAGAACTTTCCCCAGCCAGTTGGGAATCCGCAGGCAGTGCATCTTGACAGGATGATTCTTGCCTCCAATTTCGTCGGAGGCAAGTTGTTTCTGTCCCATCGGACTGGAGTTCTTGAGGAATTCAATCCCCTGACAGCCAACGCGGTTGTGACGGTTGCACGAATCGGACCACACACCGGGTGCTCCTCCCCCTCGGCTCGTCCGGCTTGACTCCCCCTCCCGGCCCCCTTCTCCCCAGTCCCCTGCGGTGACCAGTCCCCTGCGGTCACCAGTCCCCGTCAGTGCCTGACCATCCCCTGGTCGCCACTGGGCTCCCCCCATTGGTGTCGTCTGCTGGGGCCCCGTCGTCCCGGGCGGGGCCAACGGCATCGTTGGCGTTCTGCCCACCAAGGCACCGCCCCCTTCCCGACGAGTGGTCAAATGTTCTATTTGTGGTGCGGTCGGCGGGGCCTCCGTTGTCACGTCGCGGGGGCCGCTCCCTGCAAGATCTGCCGGAGCAACCGGCCCAGTTGGGCGACGTCGCGCCATTCCCCCGGGTTGGGGCCCCGCCGCAGCAGGGACTGCACGATTCTGTCGTAGGCCCCGTCCAAGTCTGGTCCTGGTTCCTCGCTGCGGAACTCCAACAATTCCCCACTGGGACTTGCCAGCGTGCCTCCCGTTGGCTGCCAGACCCCCTCGGTCCCCCGCAGCCTCCAACCCGAATCCCAGGCTGCCGGCGCCTGCCACTGCAGATCGAGCCAGCCCACCAATTCCGGGCCGAATTCCAGCAAGATCTGCACCCCTCCCGGGCGCTCCATGGGCTGGTTCGGGCCGTTTCCGCCCTCATCCAGACATCCCTCGTGTCGACTCCAAACGACCCTTCCTTCGGCTCCCGCCAGCCGAAGCGCCTGGTCCAGCCAAGGACCGACCTGCCGTGCCAGCGCCAGCCAACTGCTCCCGCCGGGCAACCGGGGAGAGAGCTGCCAGATGCAACGGCTGAGATGCCGTAGCTGGCCCAGCCGACCCGATTTCCGAATTTGAAGAGCCCGGCGAAACTCGGGAAACTCACGATGCGGCAGGTGGACCACGACCCGGCAGCCCTCGGACTCGGCCCATTCCAATTGTCGCTCAATCTGTCCATCGACGGATTGGAACCATGGCTCGAGCACGAGGGCACAGCGACCGCGGATCGCCTTGTCGATCAATCCAGGCAGAGCTTCCTCCGGCGTGGCCAACCAGACGACGTGGACCCGTTCGTTGGAGAGGTTTTCGGGCTCTAATGCGGTCTCCAGCCGGGGAATCCGTCCCCGCCAACGCTCGCGGAGCGCTGCCTGGGGATCAACCGCCAGCACCACTTCGCAATCTTCCCGCAGCAGCAGGGTTTCGAGATGAAACTGTCCCCGTTCTCCCAGACCCACGAGGGCGATGCGCAGCCGATCGATGCCATTCATGATGCCCCGGCCATCAACCGGCCGAGAGTCCCCCACTCAAGGTGACTTTCAGCTTGCCTGTCGAACGATGCCCGGCTGGTGCGTTGATGCGCAGCAGCAGTTTGCCGGTCTCTTTGGGGGTGAAATCGCCCCCTGCACCGATGGCGAACGGCTTCCCGGGCTTGTTGTCTCGCTTGAGGACAACCCCCATCAGGGCCCCGGTCGGAATGCCGCCAATCAGGTCGGTGGTGACGTCCTTCTCCAACAACCCGGCGGCGGAGACGGTTCCCGCCACCTCCAGCCGATAGGTCCCCTCGACCGCCGCCCGGAAAGGCTTCCCCTCGGTCACGACGACTCCGGCGGGTTCCCAGCCCGCACCCACGTTGACGTCGGCCTGAGTCTCGTTCGAGGTCAGGTTCTGCTGTTGGATTTGCGCCATCTTCTGCTTGAGCGACGCGTCGTCGGGATTGACGGCGCTGGCGCGCTGCAGAACGGCCATGGCCTTGTCGGGATGGCCGGCATCCAGGTATTCATCCGCCAGGTCCCCCGCCTCCCGCACATAACCGTTGACCAGGGAATCGGCCCGTTGGTCGAGGCTGCGGGTGTTCGCCTGCGGTTTCGCTTTGGGGGGCTTGCTGTTCTTGCGGGCCGTCTTGTTTTTGTCCTGCGACCAGGCCACGGGGGATCCGGCCAAGAGGCAGGTCGCACAGATCAGGATCCACGTCAACGCACGCGATCGGGGCATGTTGGGTCTCCGCAGGGAACCGACCAACCCGGAGCAAGAACAGATCCAGTCATCAGGACCGGTCGAGCCAACCCGGGAAGCAACGAATTGTTCTGTCTGCGGGCAGTGGAAACAAGTTCCATCATTGACGAATCTCCACCCACACACGATTTTGAGACAGAGAACCCCCGTCGTGCGGGCCTCTGCACAGGGGCCCAGCGGTCTGGCGTGTGAGAAGTGTGGCGTGAATGTTGGTCGCTGTCTGTCCCCGGAGGTGCCTGTGATGACTGGTCGTCCCGTCGCGAGTCTGCTGTTGTGTGGGGTCGTGTGTCTGCTGGGGCTGGTGACCCGCTGGACCGTCCTCGACGCGGCGGAGGATCCGAAGGGGGCCGCCGAGGCTGCCCCGGGACCCCGGTACAACGCGGCGGGTGATTTGCTGCTGCCCGAGGGATTTGAAGAATGGATCTTCGTGGGGGCCAATCTGGGGCTCGAATACAAGGAAGGGGACGCGCCGGTAGCCCCCAATACCAAGCCTCCCGAAGCACTCCGGAACTTCCACAACGTCTACATCAACCCGCCGGCGTGGCGCGAGTTCCGCAAGTCGGGAACCTTTCCCGAGGGAACCGTGCTGGTGCTCGACGTCTATCGGGCCGAGAAGGGGGATGGCAAGACGCTCGTCTCGGAGGGGCTGTTCCCCGGGGCCCGCACCGAGGTCGCCGTGGCGGTCAAGAACAACCGCCGCCCGGATGGCTCGAAAACCAATTGGGCCTATTA
>JBKCTR010000719.1:0-30710 GCA_046318755.1 Planctomycetaceae bacterium | reverse complement strand
ACGGCGTGCGGACTCCCCCGGCTGGTGGGCTCGCCCGCGAACGTGAGTTGTGTCTGTTTTGTGAGTTTCCCGCCTGAGAGGTACCCGGCGATGATGACCACTTCCCGGCGTGTGTGGGGGCATCCTGTCCAGCGGCGCGACGTGTTGCAGGCAGGAATGCTGGGGGCGTTGGGACTGTCTTCACTCGACGTGGCGCGGCTGCGCAGCCAGGCCCAGGCAGGGACGGGTGCGACAGGAGCCGCTGCCGGCCCACGTCCGCGGGCGGTGATCTACCTGGTCCTCACGGGGGGCCCCTCGCAGCACGACACCTTCGACATGAAGCCCGAAGGGCCGTCGGAGTTCAAGGGAGAATTCAACCCGATCGCGACGCGCACGCCGGGGATCGAGATCTGCGAGCACATGCCCATGCTGGCCGAGCGCAGTGACCGCTGGGCGTTGGTCCGCTCGCTGACGCACACCCGCAACGGGCATGATGACGCGACGTATCTGATGCTGACGGGGAAGTCGAACCTGCCGCCGACGTTTCGGGCGAATCGGCCGCAGTCGGTCGATCTGCCGTCCATGGCGGCGATTGCCGGGTACTGCCGGGAGAAGCGGAACAACCTGCCGTCGAGCGTGGTGCTTCCCGAGAAGCTGTATCATTCGAACGCGGGGATCTATCCCGGTCAGTTTGCCGGACTGTTGGGAAGCCGGCATGAGCCGTGGTTCATCGAGGCAACCGACAAGCCGCACGCGTACCACAACTATTCGGGGGCGTTTCCCAAGTACCTGTTCAACCTGCATAAAGGGGAAGCGTCTGACAAAGACACCTGGCGGTTCGAGGTGCCTGCCCTGACGCTGCCTGAGGGGGTGTTTGACCAGCGGTTCCGCGAGCGCCGCGAGCTGCTCTCCCTGGTCGACAGCCAGCGTCGGCAACTCGAGACCCCGCCGCGCGAGGGGGCGTACGATCGCATGCGCGAGTCGGCGGTCTCTTTGATGGCCGATCCCAAGGTCCGGGCGGCGTTTGACGTGCGCAAGTCGGATCCCAAAACGCTGGAACGCTACGGCGACAACTCGTTTGGCTGGTCGCTCTTGATGGCCCGCCGGCTGATTGAGGCCGGGGTGAACATGGTGCAGGTCAACATGGGCAATCTCGGCTCGTGGGACCTGCACGGAAACAACTTCCCCCTGCTGAAGAACTTTCTGTTTCCCCCCACCGACCGGGCGGTTTCGGCACTGCTCGATGATCTGCAGGAAAGCGGCTTGCTCGACAGCACGCTGGTGGTGATGGCGGGGGAATTCGGCCGGACTCCGAAGATCACCCACATTGCTCCCGAGATTTACAAGCTGCCCGGGCGCGACCACTGGGGACCGTGCCAGTCGGTCTGGTTCGCCGGTGGGGGCGTGGTGGGGGGCAATGTGATTGGTTCGTCGGACCGGAATGGGGCCTACCCGGCCAGCAATCCGCAGACTCCGGAGAACTTCGCCGCCACGATCTATCACGCACTCGGCATTCCTGCCGACGCGGCGTGGCATGATGTGGAAGGACGGCCGTATCACGTGTACGACGCGAAGCCGATTGAGAAGTTGATGGGGTGATGCGGGCCCGGGGGTGGAGCGTGGACCGTGAGGCGTGGACCGTGTACGGAGACTGGGGCGTGCTGCGGTGGGCGAGGGACTGAGGAACGAGGGGATGCTGGGGAGCAAGGGGCCGTCGACACGGGCGCGGGGCGGTTTGTGGCTGCGATGGCTGTTGCGATTTCAGGGAACCGTCGACCTGCTGGCGCTCGCGGTTCCCCTGTTGTCGGTGGAAACGATTGGGAGACTCCATGCGGCGCTGGGGCTGGGTGAGTTTCCCCAGGCGGCGATTGCCGAGTATCTCTCGCGCAATTTGCCGTTGTTGGTCGCACTGCACGGCCTGCTGTTGTGGGGGGTGGCCACCGACCTGGTGCGATATCGCCCGTTGATCCCCCTGTTGGGCTGGTCGGCCATCGCTCATGGCGCGTGGCTGGTGCTGATTGATTGGCAGGCGGGACTGCCGGGCTGGTGGGTGGCGTCGGAAGGCCCGCTGCGGGCGCTGCTGGGGGGGGCGATGTTGGTGCTGCTGCGGGGAGTGCCGCGGGTCGATCTTTCCCGGTCCGATCGTTCCCGGACCGATCCCACACAGTCCGATCCCACACAGTCGAGTTCCGGGGACGGCCTGCGATCGGTGTGACACGGGTTTTGTGTGTCACCCTCAGCCGTGATGGGAACGCGAGGACCAGCCAGGACGCCCGCCTCTCGGGAACCAGCGGCATCCTTTCAAGAGTGGGCTTGTTCGAACGCCGCAGCGTCTGTTCGCACGAGCCGAGTGAGACAGTGCGGCGTTCGGGACACTCGCCGGTCAGCGTGGCAACTGTTTCCCGGCCGCTCTGCGACGGGGGTTGGGCAGGGGTGCCGGGGGTGGAGTCTCGGCCTCGACCTCTTCGTCAATTTCAGACAGGTGCCGACTGTTGACCGTGAGATGTTCCTCCATGGCGCGGGCCGCTTCATCGGGGTCCCGAGCGCGGACAGCATCGAGAATGCGTTGATGATGCTGCCAGGCGATGGAGGCCCCGAACCGTCGCAGAGTCTGCAACCGGCTTTCGGTCAGCAGATCGTGGATGGGGGCCAGAACCAGAGAGAAAAAGGGATTCCCCGCCGCCTCGGCCAATGTGGAGTGGAATTCGCCATCGGCCTTCACATGGGCGGCCAGCGACTTGCGGGGCTGGTGCAGAATCTGTTGCAGGCGTTCCAGCTCTCGCAAGTGCTCGGGCCGCCGATGCTGGGCGGCCAGGGAGGCAATCGAGGTCTCGAGGGTGATCCGGACGGCGGCCAGATCGGCCAGCCGCTCGGGAACTTCCCGCAAGAGCCGTTCGTACCCCAGCGCGACCTGGCGTCCATTCGGGGAAGTGACCCGTGTTCCGGAACCCTGCCGGCTCTCGACCAGCCCCAGGCTGGCAAGCCGTCCCAGGGCTTCCCGGATGACCGACCGGCTGGCCTGGAATTGGCTGCTCAGCAGCCGCTCGGGAGGCAACCGTTGCCCGGGGGAATAGTCCCCCTCGACAATCGCCCGCTCCAATTGGCGGCTGATCTCGGACACCCGGTCGAGAGTGTTTGCCGAGACCCCGCTGTGTGGCGGAGTCGATTCGGGAACAACAACCGGGGTGGAACTCGCGGCAGGCCTTCGTGACCGCGCGAGACGGCGATGGTCGACGTCATGTCGACCCAACAGAACGGGGCTCATGCCCAGGAACTCACAGACGCGGCACACAGGTTGTCGGTGCTGCTTGACTTGCCTCGCGGCGGAACTGAAATTAGAGATTGGTCAGACCAGTTGCAAGTGCGGGGGGGGCGGGAGATCTTCGTTTCAGAGACTGTCTCTCCCCGTGTTGGCATCCTGCGGTTCCCTCAGTTGCCACACCTTTTCGACGGCACCCACCCTGTGAAACCCGCTGCTTGCGAAGCCCGACCCCGGTTGCCGTCTGCGGTTCCCGGATCTGTGGTTCCCTGCTCTTTGCGTCCCGGGCAACTCCCCACGCAGTGCGGAAGTTGGAACCCGATCGGTCTGGGGCTGCTGGTGAGCATCGTCTTGCTCACGGGCCTGGCGCGGGCCGAAGATTTGCCAGAGACCTTCTTCGAAGAGCGTGTCGCAAAGATTCTGGAACGGCATTGCGTGCGATGCCATGGTGAAGAAACCAAGGGGGGGCTGTCGCTGGAGACCCGGGCGCTGGCGCTGCGGGGGGGCGAGGCTGGAACCGTGATCGAACCGGGGGACGCCGCGGCAAGCCAGTTGTACGAGGTGATCTCGGGAGACGAACCGACGATGCCCAAAGGGGCACCCGCACTCGCAAAAACCGACGTCGAGATCATCCGTCGGTGGATTGCCGGTGGTGCTCCCTGGCCCGAAACACGTTCGCTGCGGAACCGGCAGTTTGAAGGAGAGTCGTGGTGGTCGCTCGAAGCCTTGCGCCCGGTGACCGTGCCCCAGGTGGATGAAGCGTTGTCCACACGGGTCCGAAATCCGGTCGATGCCTTCATCTTCGCCCGGCTGACCAAGGAAGGGTTGACCCCCTCGCCCGAGGCCGATCGTCCCACGCTGATTCGCCGCCTGTCGTTCGACCTGCTGGGGCTGCCTCCAACTCCCGCCGAGGTGCGGCAATTCGTCAACGACAGCGAACCCCGCGCCTACGAGCGGCTGGTGGACCGGATGCTCGAGTCGCCCCACTATGGCGAGCGCTGGGCCCGGCACTGGCTGGATGTTGTGCATTTCGGCGAGACGCACGGCTACGACAAAGACAAACCGCGCCCGAATGCCTGGCCCTATCGCGATTACGTGATCCGGGCCTTCAACTCCGATCTGCCGTATGGCGCGTTCCTCGAGCAGCAGGTGGCGGGTGATGTGCTCTTCCCAGGCACACGCGACGGCATCGAGGCCCTGGGGTTTCTCGCGGCGGGGCCGTGGGATTTCATCGGGCATGCCGAGGTCCCCGAAACGAAGATCGACGGCAAGGTGGCCCGGCATCTCGATCGGGACGACATGGTCACCAACACGCTCCAGACCTTCAACAGCCTGACGGTGCAGTGTGCCCAGTGCCACAACCACAAGTTCGATCCCATCTTACAAGAAGATTATTACAGCCTGCAGGCGGTCTTTGCGGCGATCGATCGGACCGACAAGCGGTATGACATCGACCCGGCCCAAGCCCGGCAACGGCAAGAGCTGCTGGCCCGCCAGGCGGGACTCGAGCAGACCCGGAAAGAGATCGAGGCCGCTGTGGCGACACGCGGGGGTGAGGCCTTGAAACGGCTCGACACCCAACTGGCCGAGTTGCGCCCCAAGGCGAAGAGCACGGCCCAGCAGGGGGTCGAGTTTGGCTATCACAGTGAAATCGCGGCGAGGAACGACCAGGTGAAGTGGGTGCAGGTCGACCTGCCCCAGCCGACGGCCGTCCGTGAGATTGTCTTGCGTTCCTGCTACGACGACTTCGGCGGGATTGGGGCGGGGTTTGGCTTTCCAGTGCGTTACCGCGTGGAGGTGGCCGATGATGCCGCCTTCCAGACCAATGTGCGTGTGCTGGTCGACCACACTGGGGAAGATCAGAAGAACCCCCGCCTGGTGCCGAGGGTCTTTCTTCTGGCCAAGAACGAAGGGACCGAGACGCTGCAGCACATTCGGGTGGTGGCCACCCGTCTGGCGACCCGTTCGAACGATTTCATTTTCGCCTTGGCGGAGCTCGAATTGCGCGACGCCGCGGGCAAGAATCTCGCCCGGGGGGCGAAGGTGCATGGGCTCGATTCGATCGAGGCCCCCCCGCGGTGGCGGGCCAGCAATCTGACCGACGGGCTCTATCCGCAGGACTCCTCGGAGGCGGCCGTCGAGTTGGCCCGACTGGAGGAAGCCCGCACCCGGATGTGGAACAGCCTGGTGACCCCGGAAGAAGAAAACCGGCTGCGGGACACCGAGGCGCAGCTCAACGAGGCTGGAGCGGGATTGGCCGCGCTGCCGCCGCAGGCGGTGGCCTACGTGGGGGCGGTGCACAAGGGAGACGGAGCGTTTCGCGGAACGGGGCACGAAGGGGGGAAGCCGCGGCCGATTTCGATTCTGTCGCGTGGCAATGTGACGCAACCGCTGCGCGAAGTGGGGCCGGGGGCGATCTTGTCGCTGGCACCCCTGCCAGGACGGTTTGATCTGTCTGCCGAAGCGCCGGAAGGTGCCCGTCGCGCGGCCCTTGCGAAGTGGCTTTCAAGCCGCGACAACCCGCTGACCTGGCGTTCGATTGTGAACCGCGTCTGGCAGTATCACTTTGGACGCGGGCTGGTCGATACACCGGGAGACTTCGGACGCAACGGGCGGCTGCCCAGTCATCCCGATCTGCTCGACTGGCTGGCAGTTGAATTCCGCGATGGGGGTCAGAGCCTCAAGCAACTGCATCGCACATTGGTCTGCAGTGCGACCTACCGCCAGGTCTCGACCGAGAACCCGGCCGCTGCCGAGAAAGATGGAGACAACCGGCTGTTGTCGCGGATGAATCGTCGCCGACTTGAGGCCGAGGCCATTCGCGACGCGGTGCTGGCGGTCTCGGGGCGCCTCGATCCCACGATGGGGGGCCCCAGCTTTCAGGACTTCATCATCGACAAGCCCGATCATTCTCCGCACTACGAGTACGAGCTGGCCGATCCGGAAAATCCCCGGCTGCACCGGCGCAGCGTCTACCGCTTCATCGTGCGATCGCAACAGCAGCCGTTCATGACCACGCTCGACTGTGCCGACCCGTCGATGCAGGTCGACCGCCGGAACGAAAGCCTCTCGGCACTGCAGGCGTTGGCGTTGTTGAACAACGGGTTCATGCTGTCACATTCGGCATTCTACGCCAGACGACTGGAGCAATCGGGAGAGCCGCTCGAATTGCTGGTGCGACAAGCGGTAACCGAGTCGCTGGGACGGCCCCCGGCGGCCGACGACTTGGCCGAGTTGGTGGCCTATGCTCGCGAGCATGGTCTGGCCAATCTCTGCCGGTTGCTGTTCAACCTGAACGAGTTTGTGTTTGTGGACTAAGCGTCTGGCGCGTCGTCAGCCGCTCACGCAGTGTCGCTGGGTCAGTCCGCTGGGTCGCTGGCCTCTGGGGGCCCGGAGTGATTCCGTTTGCCAATCGGGATTGCGGGATGGCGTAGGACCGGGGATGGACGTAAGGCGGCTCTTGGTTGGGGAATCGGGTGCAGGATGTCGCTGAGAGGGAGTGACCAGTACAGAGAGCCCGACGATTCGCCGCTGGCCCGTCGGGCGCGGGGCAAGGTCTACCTGCATGTGATTCTGCCGCTGTTCATCACATCGATCATCGCCTACCTCGATCGGGTCAACCTGAGCTATGCCGGGTTGAAAATGAACGACGCTCTGAAGTTCTCGGACGAGGTGTTTGGGCTTGGGGCGGGCATCTTCTTCGCCGGTTACGTGCTGCTGGAGATTCCCGGAGCGCTGATTGCCGAGCGGTACAGCCCCCGCTGGTGGCTGGCCCGGATCATGCTGTCGTGGGGGGTGTTGTCGGGCCTGATGGCGTTCGTGCAGACCCCCACGCAGTTCTACCTCGTGCGGTTTCTGCTGGGGGTGGCCGAGGCGAGTCTGTATCCGGTCTTGTACGCCTCGTGCATTCCGCGGTGGTTTCCTCCCGCCGAGAGGCCGCAGGCGATTGCCGTGATGCTGGCCTCGCTGCAGATCTCGAGCATCATTGGGGCCCCGCTGGCCGGCTGGCTGCTGGGACAGTCGTGGTTTGGCTTCGAGGGATGGCAGATTCTGTTTCTGGTCGAGGCGATCCCGGCGGTGTTGTTTGCGTTTGTGCTGGTCTGGTGGACTGCCGACACCCCGGCCGAGGCCCGCTGGCTGACCGCCGACGAACGGCAGTATCTCGAAGAGCGGCTCGCCGCCGGTCGGGCGAGTGTCGACCGGCATCCTCGGTACACCGTCGCCCAGGCGCTGGCCAATCGCGAGGTGCTCAAGCTCGCGCTGACCTACTTTCTCTGGATCACCGGGTTCTGGGGGGCGACCTATTGGATGCCCAAAGTGCTGAAGGAGCAATCGGGCTGGTCGAATCTCGCGGTGGGCTGGATGCTGGTCATTCCCATGACCCTCAGCCTGTTGGTGATGCTGGCGATTGCCCGCAGCTCGACTATCAGCGGAGAGAAACGCTGGCACGGGGCTCTGGGGCTGTTCGTGGGAGCGGTGGGCCTGATGCTGGGGGCCTGGTCGGGAAACCAGGCGACTGCTTATGTGGCTCTCTGCCTCGCCCTGATTGGGGTCTATGCCCCCTTCGGCGTCTGGTGGTCGTATCCCACCACCTTCCTCTCGGGAGCGGCCGCCGCCGGAGCGATCGGGTTGATCAATTCCTTGGGGAATGTGGGGGGCTTCGTCGGGCCGTACCTGACGGGGTACCTCAAAGACAAAACCGGTGACTACAGAGCCGCCTGGATGCTGCTCTCCGCCTCCCTGGCCCTTTCGGGGTGGCTGATGCTGTCGCTCCGCGCGGGGCCCCAAGGCGGGGACGACGAAGTCTGAGACAGGCCGATTCGGTCGGCACCAGAGCGCACTCGTGCCCGCAGGTGACGTTCGCTGCAGATCGCTCTCTGCCGGTCGAAGACGCGGGTCAGTTCTCGTCGGGCTGAGGATTCATCATGGCCTGCACCGGTCCCAACACCGGGTCGCGGTCGGGATGGCGGGCGGCGGTGCTGGCATAAAACACCGCGGTGAGCCCCGCCGACAGGGCCGATGCCACAAACATCGCCAGAAACCCCCACGTACCGGCGTGGGCCAGTTCCCCCGCCTGCGCTCCCAGCGTTTCCTCGACTGACCACTGGTTCCCCCAGTCGATCAGCATCCCCAGCAGCGGGGCTGAGAGGGCCAGCCCCACTTCCTGAAAGCCGAGGATCAGTGTCGTGCCCGTCCCCCGGTACGCAACAGGAAACCGGCCCGAACCGAGCGAGACCACCGCGGGAAACAACATGGCATGCCCGAATCCGCACACCGCTCCCGGCAGACAGAGCCAGAGATTCGACCGCACCGGCAGAAACAGCAATTGCCCCAGGGTCAATCCCGCCAGGCCCCACAGCACCATCTTGTGGCGCCCCACGCGGGTCCCCCAGTCGCGCAGGTACCACCGGCAGGTGAAGGCGGTAATCGAATACGGCAGAAAGAACGGCGCGATGCCGCCCAGCCCCGCCGCCGAGACATAGCGGCTGAGAAACACAGTGGTCACCGCGAAACTGGTCCCCATCGCCATCGACACCAGCAGCACCGGTCCGGGCCAGTAGTGGAACAGCAACTTCAGCGGGCCAATAAATTGGGGAGGGGCCTCATGGTGCTCTTCGCGGGTCAGCTCGAGCACCAGCAAAGTGTGCAGAATCCCTCCCAGCAGCGTGCTGCCAAAGGTGATCAGGAACGGCAGTTGCCCGGCTGGCCAGAGATGGAAAAACAGATCGCCGAGATTCGTCCCCAAAATGGTGCCGATGAACCCGCTGCTCCCCAGGCTGCCGATGACCTCGGTGCGGCGTTGCGGCGGGACCTGGTCCTGAATGTTCACGATTGAGCAGGTGAACATCCCGGCGATCCCCAGTTGCTGGGCGATGCGGGCGATCCAGAGCCAGGGGGTGACGGCGGTCGCCCCCAAATGCGCGGCACATCCCAGGAACAACAGCGACGACGACGTCAGCCAGACCCGGCGCGGTCCGTAACGGTCAATCGCCCGGCCCAGCACCAGCCGGAACAAAATCGCGGCGACGAGGCCCGACTGGACGATCCAGCCCGTGAGGGTCTTGGTCCCGCCGAAGAACGCCACGTAGTCGGCGAACCGGAACGTGAGGGAGTTGGCGGTCACCAGCGCCAGATTGGCTGCATAAGCCAACCAGAACTCGCGCGTATAGATCGAAGTGACTTCAGAAGAGGACGAGGCGTCAGAGGCAGGAGGCATGGTGGTGGGGCGATCATAGGGGGCCGGGGGAGAACCGGGCAATGCGTGTTCGCGCCCCCGCAACCCGATCTTGAGGCATTGGGCTCAATTTGTTAACACGCGGCGCAGAACGATGTGCGGTTGCGTGGGGGACAGGCGGTGAAGCCGGTCCAGCCCCTGGCTCGGCCCTCGTCGTTTGTCGCAACCGGTCGGTTTCCTTGCAGGAATTCCCCGCCCATCCACTGAGCAGCACCAGCTTCCGGGAGAACCAGTTCGTGTCGCGTCTGCCGTGGGGACTGCTGTTGTGGGTGGGGGTGAGTGGTGGTGCCGCCCTGGCCCCGCCCGCCCCTCAGGCGTCGGCCTCCAATCACCTGGTGGAGGCGGCCCGGGCTAAACTGGCCAACCGCCCCCCGTCGTACAGTCTGCGAGACGACCAGGCCGACGCCATGCCCCAGGGATCCCGCTGCGTGATCGAAACCAACGATGTCGATCCAGTACGCGTGGTGACGGGAACCGTGCTGCGGTTTGATGGCGCAACGGTGGTGCTGCGGGACGGCGTGGAACGGCGCCTGTCTCGCGATTGGGAACTGGCCGCGATGACCGGGGACCAACGCGAAGCTGATCGACACCGCATGCAGGAGCGGACGTTTGCCGAACTGCGGCTGCCCCTCAACGAGATTCGGGGGGTGGATGTGTACCTCAACGCCGAGCAGTCGAACTGGACCCGGATGGACGACGGCTGGCAGCCGGCCGGTCAAAGGCAGCGGCAACAGCGATCGGAGGCTGCCTCCCGCGAGCCCTGAATGCCGGGGGCGACCCGTTGAAACGTCCGACCTTATGGCGTTCCAGCGCCGCTTCTTGCCCGAAACCGGGAAACCGACTGCCCAATCATTGCCGAGCGGCGGAGAGGCGGGTAACCTTTCGAGCCTCTTCTGTGTCAGAGTTCCCATGGGGATTCTGTCACACGACTCGGTAGCTCAGCCGGTAGAGCAACGGACTTTTAATCCGTAGGTCCTGGGTTCGAATCCCAGCCGAGTCATTTTGGACGCAAATTCTGGTGACTTTTGCCTGCTTATGCAGGTGTTTTCTCGCTTGCGGCATCGCGCGACGAGTCGTGGTTGTCGCTCTCCTCAGTTTTCGGACCCGCCCCCTGCCAACCGCTTCTGGGGATTCGGTTCTCTTTCAGTGTACACATGGTATAGTTAACAAGTGTTTTTCGTTTGGAGCGCTGGTCTGGCGGTGACGGCGTGGGAGCCATGTGATGCCGAAGTTGAATCGTGGACGGGTGACTCGGCTGGAGGCAATGCAGGGGCCGACCGCCGAGGAGTTAGCCGCGCGGGCCGCTCAGATGGAAGCCCAAGCGAATGACCCACAGTCGACCGATGACCCGGCGTGGCTCCGCCGCTGGGCCGAGAAGCTCAGGCAGCTCGCGGCCCTAAAAGCCCGGGCCCGTGATCGAAAGTCACGCACCCGCGGTGAGGAGCGACGGTAACCACTCGCTTACCGCGAACTCGACTCCCCTGGCGTCCCAGGTCCGGACAACCAGTTCCAGACGCCAGATTCCGGCCAATTCAGGGCCCGACGCTCGGTGCGTGACTCGCTACCCTTCCTTTCTGGGGGCGGACCATTCCCTGGTCCTCACCCCAGAAAGTGTGACCTTGGTCGCATGAGCCCCTGCCCAGTCGCCGTCGCCCGCTGGAGAATTCGTTGTTGTGATTCGTAGCCGTTGGGAGGACTGCTGATTGACTCATGTGGGGGGCAGTCGCGAACATCAGGTCGACTGAGCGCTCAGCCAGTGACTTTCTTTCCGGATCGGGAATGACTCTTCCTTCGTCCTCGCGCCGCCAGGCGGGTGTGTTGCTGCATGTGACCTCGTTGCCAGGCGAGTTTGGCAGCGGCGACCTGGGAAGCCCCGCCTTCGCCTTTCTCGATTGGCTGGAACGTGCCGGGCAGACAATCTGGCAGATTCTGCCACTCAGTCCACCGGCGTGCGGCGGGTCTCCCTACACCGCCTTCTCGGCCTTCGCTGGGAACCCGCTGCTGATCAGCCCGGAACGGCTGGTGCACGCGGGACTTTTAGCGGCCGACGACTTGGCTCGGAAACCGGTGGGCTCCGCCGAACGAGTCGATTTCGACTGCGTGGGGGCCTGGCGCCGAAACCTGCTGAATCGGGCCTGGCACAACTTTCAGTCTTGGCCAGCCGCCGATCGGCAGGTGCTCTGGGACTTCGGCTCACACCACGCCTGGTGGCTCGACGACTTCGCCCTGTTCCTCGCCCTGCGCGACAATCTGCCCAACAGCGACTGGACAGGCTGGCCCGAACCGTTCCGTCATCGCGAATCGCACGCCCTGTGGCAGGCCAAACAGCAATTCGCCGAAGATTTCGGCTTTCATCAGTTCTGCCAGTACCTGTTTTTCACCCAGTGGCGGGAATTGCGCGAGCACGCCCGGCAACGGGGCATCCAGATTCTGGGGGATGTGCCGATCTTTGTGGCCCACAACAGTTCCGACGTCTGGGCGCGACAGGATCTGTTCCAACTGGGATCCGATGGTCAGCCGACGGTGGTGGCGGGGGTGCCTCCCGATTACTTCAGCGAGACGGGGCAGCGGTGGGGGAACCCGCTGTATCGTTGGGATCGGTTGGCGGCCGAAGGGTACCGCTGGTGGATCGATCGCATCCGAATGACGCTCGAATGTGTCGACCTGCTGCGGATCGATCACTTCCGCGGGTTCGAAGCGTATTGGGAGATTCCTGCCGAGGCCGAGACGGCCCAGACCGGTCAGTGGGTTCCCGGTCCGGGGAAGCCGTTTTTCGTAACGCTACGGAACGCGCTGGGCACGTTGCCGATCATCGCCGAGGACCTGGGGTTGATCACCGCGGGGGTCGAGCAACTGCGGGATGAGCTGGAGTTGCCCGGCATGCGCGTGCTGCAATTCGCCTTCGCGGACGACTCGGGGACGAGCTGCCACTGGCCGCACACCTGGGTTCGGAATTGTGTGGCCTACACCGGCACGCATGACAACGACACGGCCCGGGGCTGGTACGAAGCCGAGCCGGGCCCGACCGAAACGCCCGAGAGTTGGGAGGCGGAACGCCGCCGGGCCCGCGATTACCTCGCCAGCGACGGGAGCGCGATCTCGCAGGATCTGATTCGGGCGGTGTATGCCTCGGTTGCCGATCGCTGTGTGATTCCCCTGCAGGACCTGCTGGATCTCGACACCACCGCCCGCATGAATATTCCCGGAGTGGCGGAAGGGAATTGGGGTTGGAGAGTTCGGGCCGACCAATTTTCGGTCGAATTGGCCCACCGGTTGCGGAGGTTGGTGCGGCTCTATGCGCGGGATGGACGCTGAGAGGCCGGCTGACCCACCCGCGTCGGGCCGTCGAGCCCGGTGGTTGCATGTGGCCGCTGTCTTCCCCCAACAGAAATTTGGCAGCGAGGTGGTGCAACGAAATCCCTGCAAAGTACCACCTGCTGACGGAGGGGAGTATGATCCGCGCACCAAGGGAGGGGTTTGGATTTCGAATGTTCTGAGAGGACCTTCTGCGATGAGACGGGAGATCGGTTGGGCGGCATGCGGCCGTCGGTTGGGATGGGGTGTGCTGCTCGTGGTGGGATTGTCGATCGCGTTCGCCCCGGTGCCGGTGCGGGCGCAGGCTCTCACTCAGACTCGTCCGGAAGCGGTGGGGCTCTCGTCGGAACGGTTGGCCCGGTTGAGCCGACAGCTCGACGACTACGTCGCAAAAGACCAGTTGGCCGGGGGGGTGGCCCTGATCGCCCGCAAGGGCCAGGTGGCCTATGTCAAGGCGTTTGGGCGGCGTGATCGGGAGGCGGGAGACGCGATGCGGGAAGACAGCATCTTTCGTATCGCCTCGCAGACGAAGGGAATTGTCAGCGTGGCGGCGATGATTCTGCAGGAGCAGGGAAAACTGCTGATCTCCGATCCCGTCGGTAAATACATTCCGGAATTCCAGAAGACAACGGTGGCGGTTCCGAAAGACGGGGGTGGCTATGAGGTGGTGCCTGCCAAACGCTCCGTCACCATCCGCGACCTGCTGACCCACACCAGCGGCGTAGGGTATGGCGGGGGAATCGCCAAGGATCTGTGGGAAGAGGCCAAGATCACCGGGTACTATTTCGCCGACCGCGACGAGCCAATCGCCTCGACGGTCGCCCGGATGGGGAAGCTGCCGTTCGACGCCCACCCGGGAGAGTCTTACATCTACGGTTACAACACTGACATTCTGGGGGTGGTGGTCGAGAAGGCCAGCGGTATGCCGTTGGACCAATTCTTGCAGGAAGCGTTGTTTCAGCCTTTGGGAATGGCCGACACCCATTTCTACCTGCCGCGAGAGAAGGCGCAGCGCCTGGCGGTGGTCTACGCCCCCACGGGATCGACCGGACTGAAGCGTTCGCCCGAGGCTGGGAGCAGTGGGCAGGGAGCCTACCTCGAGGGACCGCGCAAGAGCTTTTCGGGAGGGGCGGGGCTGCTGTCGACCGCCCGCGATTACGGGCGTTTTCTGCAGATGCTGCTGAATGGCGGTGAACTCGACGGCCAGCGCATTCTCTCGCGCAAGACAGTCGAGCTGATGACTGTCAATCACCTGGCCGGAGTGAAGTTTCCCTGGACCACGGGCGTCGGTTTTGGTCTGGGGTTCTCTGTAGTGCAGGATCTGGGAGCCCGGGGCACACCCGGCAGCGTGGGGGAATTCGGCTGGGGGGGCGCGTACCACTCGACCTATTGGGTCGATCCCCGTGAGCAGTTGGTGGTGGTGTACTTTACCCAATTGATTCCCGCCGACGGCATTGATGACCATGGAAAGCTGCGGGCGCTGATTTACCAGTCCATCGTCGACTAATCCTCGAACACTCCGTCGCATGTCGACCTTCGCTCTCCTTCATTCCGCGGCATTTCTGCCGAGCCCACCGTCCTTGATCGACAGGGTGTGGCATGCAGTGGGATGCACGGATTGGTGTATCGTGCGGTTGGTCGTGGTGTTCGTGGCGTTTGCCGGGGGGGGATCTTCCGGTCCTGTGCTGGCTGACGATTTTCCCCCCGGGGTAAGGCAACTCGCGATCCAGAGGGTCTCTTCGGACCGCAAGTACGAATTGGGAATCGCCCGCCTGCGTGTCGAACCCTACATTGACCGCAAATATACGATTCGCAGGTTGCCTGACCGGCTGATCGCAGCCCAGATGGTGCGGACGTCCATGGACGATGACTACGTCACCACGGATGACCATCTGAGACTCGAATTGCCCGAGACGACCGAAGTGATTGTGGCGGTCGACGCCCATGGGGAACAACGGGCCGGCTGGATGAAACAGTGGTCGCTCTGTGACGAGACGCTGGCGGTCGACAACATCGAGTACCGGCTCTACCGCCGGATTGTTCCCGCGGGAAGTTTGACGCTCGGGGGAAATGACCGCCGTCGCACAGGGGCCCGAAGCAATTACTTCGTGCTGCTGTTGCCGTCGCAGGAGACTCCTGAGACGGCCGCTCCTCCCTTTCCCGTCGAGAAATTCGAAGAACAGGTCTTGCCTCTGTTGCAACGGCGCTGCCACGGCTGCCATGGAGCCCACCAACAGGAAGGGGGACTGCGGCTCGACGTGCGGTCTCGCGCCTTGCAGGGAGGGGATACCGCCGTCGCAATCAAGCCGGGTTCCACGACAGGCAGTGAACTGCTCGTCCGTCTGACGACCGACAATTCGGACAGGCGGATGCCTTTGGGAGAAGAGCCCCTGTCAAACGCCGAATTCGGACTGCTGAAGTCTTGGATTGAGGGGGGCGCGCCCTGGCCCGATAAGCACGCCGGCCGGGAAGTCACCTCGACACATTGGGCGTATCAGCCCATCGTTACTCCCGTGGCTCCCAAAGTTCGCCAGACGGGTTGGGTGCGGACCCCCATCGATGCGTTTGTGTTGTCTCGGCTGGAACAGGCTGGTCTGGCCCCCTCCGCGGAAGCAGACCGGTCCACCCTCATACGACGTCTGAGCCTCGATCTGCGGGGCATTCAGCCGACTCCCGAAGAGGCACGGGCCTTTGTCGCTGACGATTCGCCCGAGGCCTGGAGCCAATGGGTCGAGCGTTTTCTGGCGGCACCACAGTTTGGCGAGCGGTGGGGCAGGCACTGGCTCGACCTCGCGCGGTTTGCCGAGAGTGATGGCTACGAGAACGACAATCCACGCCCAAATGCCTGGCGATATCGAGATTGGGTGATTCAGGCCATGAACACCGACCTGCCGTACGACCAGTTCACCCTGGCACAATTGGCGGGAGACCTGCTGGCGGGAGGTGGACCGCCGGAACGGGTGGCCGCCGGCCTGCACCGCAACACGCTGTACAACTCGGCGGGAGGGGCCGACGGAGAGGAGTTCCGCACGCGGGCGGTGAAAGATCGGACGGCGGTGACCGCCACGGTCTGGCTGGGGCTGACGTGGGCCTGTGCCGAGTGTCACACCCACAAGTACGACCCAATCGCCCAGCGCGAGTACTACCAGCTCTACGCATTCTTCAACAACGCCGAGCCTGATCAGGAGGGGGAGGTGGCGACCTTCCGGGAATCGGAGCGGACGACGCGAGTGCATCGGCGGGGGAACTTTCTGGACCCGGGGGCCGAGGTGCAGCCGGGTGTTCCCGCATTTTTGCCGCCGCTGAAATCGCGGGGGCAACGGCCTGATCGACTGGACCTGGCCCGCTGGCTGATGTCGGAGGATCAGCCGCTCACACCCCGCGTCGCGGTGAATGCCGTTTGGCAGCACCTGTTTGGGGTGGGGTTGGTGGCGACCGCCGACAACTGGGGAGTGCGGGGTGAGCCTCCCTCGCATCCGGAGTTGCTCGACTGGTTGGCGGCCGAGTTCGCCGGCCGACCAGGCTGCGCGCGGCTGGTGGAATCGTGGAGCCGCAAGTCGCTGATCCGGCTGATTGTCAATTCCGCCGTGTATCGCCAGTCATCCCGCCTGACGCAAGACTCACCCGTGGACGATCCCGGAAACCGGCTGTTGTGGCGGCAAAACAGATTGCGGCTTGAGGCGGAGGCGATTCGCGATGTCGCACTGTCGGCCAGCGGCCTGTTGGTGTCCGACATGGGAGGTCCCTCGATTCAACCCACCCTCCCGAGGGGATTGGGGCAGCTGTCGGAACTCAAGAACGAGCGGTTTCAAGAGACGGCAGGTAACCCCTATCGGAGAGGATTGTATGTGCACACCCAACGGACGTTTCCCTATCCACTCTTCGCCACCTTTGATGGGGCCGATGGCAACTCGTGCCTGGTCATGCGGGATCGCTCCACCACCCCGTTGCAGGCCTTGACCCTGTTGAATGACCCGGCGATGGACGAATGTGCCCGTCGACTCGGAAGCCGGATTCGCGAGTCGACACTTGACGAGACAGCGCGGCTGAAGCTGGCGTTTGAGTTGTGTGTGGCCCGACCGCCGGAGCCGGAAGAGCGGGCCATTTTGACCGAGCTGGTCACAGTGCTGCGGCAACTCTCCTCCAGTGAGGAGGCGGTGTGGCAGGGAGTGGCGCGCGCGGTTCTGAACCTCGAAGAGACGATCACCCGCGAGTGAGGAGCAGATTCGCGATGCACGATTCAATCTGGCCTGGACTTCCCACACCCGGGGGCATTCAGCAAACCCGGCGCAGTTTCTTCACGGCCTCGGCCGGTGGGGGAATGGCGGGACTCGCGGCATTGGCCAGTCTGCTGGAGCGGGATGGATTGCTGGAACGAAACCAACTGCGGGCGGAAGAACCCGAAGCGATCGCCAATCCGCTCGCGCCACGGCCGCCGCACCACCTCGGACGGGCCAAAAACTGCATTCTGATCTTTCTTGCTGGGGGGACCAGTCATCTCGAATTGTTCGATCCCAAGCCGCGCTTGGTGGAATTGGATGGCCAACCCATCCCTGACTCGTTCCTCAAGGGGGTGCGTTTTTCCTTTGTGAAGCCGGGGCAGTCGGTCTTGATGGCCAGCCGTCATGGCTTCCGGAGATACGGCGAAAGCGGCATGGAGCTGTCGGAACTGCTGCCGCACATCGGAGCGTGTGCCGACGACATCGGGCTGGTGCGATCGATGCATCACGGGGCCTTTGACCATGCTCCCGGAGAGCTGGAGATGCTGACAGGTCGGGACCAGCCGGGTCGGCCCAGTTTAGGAGCCTGGCTGAGCTACGGACTGGGGAGTGAGTCGGCGAACCTGCCGGCGTTTGTGGCGTTGATCAATCAACGCGGGCCGGTGGCGCGGGCGATGGCCTGGGGATCGGGATACCTGCCGTCACTGCACCAAGGGGTGCTGCTGCGAGGGGAGGGGGAACCGATCTTGAATCTGTCGACGCCCGAGGGAATCGCCCCGGAGCAGCACCGCGCGCAGCTCGACGCGGTGCGACGGCTGAATCGCGTCAATGTGGGCCGCACGCGGGATCCGGAGATCGAGGCCCGAACGGCGGCGTATGAACTCGCATTTCGGATGCAGTCGGCCGCTCCGGAATTGATTGAGTTGGGCAGTGAGACCGCGGAGACACGGGACTTGTACGGCGTCGATCGGGAGGGGCAGCCGGGGGTGTTCGCGCGGAACTGCCTGTTGGCCCGCCGGTTGGTCGAACGGGGAGTGCGGATGGTGACACTGTTTCAACGGACGTGGGACCACCACAAGAATCTCGATGGGGACCTGCAAAGCCAGTGCCGCGAGGTGGATCAGCCAATCGGTGGCCTGCTGCGGGATCTGAAGCGTCGGGGGCTGTTGGACTCGACGCTGGTGATTTGGGGGACGGAGTTTGGCCGAACGGCGATCACTGAAAATGCGACATCGGGCAAAGCAGCGGGGCGTGATCACCATCCGCACTGCTTCAGCCTGTGGCTGGCGGGTGGTGGGGTGCGTGGTGGTACGGTGATTGGCGCGAGTGATGAGTTGGGTTGGCACACCGCGAGTGATCCGGTCCATACGCACGACTTTCATGCGACAGTGCTGCACCTGCTGGGCCTCGACCACACGCGGCTGACCTATCGTCACCGGGGGCTCGAACAACGGTTGACCGACGTGGCCGGCCGGGTGGTGGAATCGTTGGTGGGGTCTCGGGATGTCGCAACGGTCGGTAACGGAACGGCGAGATTCTGAGTGCGAAGGAAGGTCCCCCTGCCCAATTGGGATGTGCTCGACTCGGTTGAGATTGGCGACCAGCGTGGGGTTGGTGGGAGGATTTGGTCCCGATGGCCGCCAGGGGAATTCTCCGATCCTCGCTGCGGAGTCCCGGGAATGACTCGTGACCGTTTCTCCCAGTGCCGGCCTGCTCGCGAGGCCTCGGATCGCTCACTCCTCTTCACACTCCTGGCGTTTCAGAAACTCGAGCATCGCGATTCGTCGCCGCCGAATCTGTCCGATTCCCAGGCGTTTTCCGGATTGATCCTTCAATTCCTTTCGGAAGATCTCCGCATCGGACATCCCCTCGATGTAGGCACATTCGAAAATCTCGATTTCGGGCCGGTCGCGATATCGCTTGAAAACCAACTCCAGCAATTCATGAAAACTCTCCTCCACGATGATTTCCTCATCTGGCTGCATCTTGCGGCCCGGGACACGGGCGTACTGGTCGGCTTCATCGAAGTGTCCGCCAGAAAGAACCTTGCCTTCCCCCCGTTTCTTTGCACTCCCACGGCGCTTCGAGTCTGTGGCGCGGCGCTTACACAGTTCAAGCAGAATAGTCAACAAATCATGGCGATTTTGTAAATGGTTGAAAGTGTCGGCCCTGAGTCCTTTCAGAAGCTGGTAAAACGCCTCATTCGCAATTCCATCAGCACCATCGATGGTTGGTCTCGTCTTCAGTTGCTTATGGGCATAGTTGAGGATGATGCCGGACACAGCCTTCCATAAATCATGCTGCTTGAGATCGTCTCCTCGCTGATAACCCTGCATCCATTCTGTGATGGGCTGTCCGTTCCAGGGGTCTCGGTCGGAGGGAGAAGGAGTCCGATTCATGGGCTTGATCCTCGTGGCGAGATTGTGGCGGTGGGTGGTGAATGCGAGTCGAGAAAAACGGCCAAGTACCGACGAATGCGGCACTTGCCGGATTTTATAGGAAGGAGCATGTCATCCCTATCGGGTTGGCATGAGGAATCCCAGATCTCCCGCTGTTGTCACTCCAAGGGTCCGATGGGGCACGGCAACTCTCGTCTCGGGGTCATTGGTCGCCCGGTCTCCTCACGAGGATTGGGCGAGACTCACTCATCGAAGGGGACGTCGTCGAACGGGGCGGCCGGGCCCAGACGCTCACTCAATCCCAGGTCCCGCGCGCGGTTCAGAAACTGCATGATGTGCCCGAGCACTCGTCCGCGAAGAGACAAAGGCTGGGGTTCTGCTTCGGAATCAGGCCGCGGTTCGGTCAGTTGAAACCCGTGATAAACCAGATCCTGGTCGGCGGGAAACCGATCGAGCCAGGCCTGCAGGTTCAACCGCTCGCGTGCCGCCACCCGCCGCTCCAACTCGATCGGCAGCAACTCCCGCAACAGCAGACGGCGGTTCTCTGGGAGAGTCCGGTCGAGCATCGCCTCAATCGACTCGGCCCGCCCCAGTCTCCAGTCGGCCTCGAACTGATCGCACAGTTCGTCGATCCGTTGGTCGGTTCGCTGGGCGTTGAAGGAGGTCATGATTGGTCCCGCGAAATTCATGACAACAGCCAATGGACGGCGGGAGCCGCGTGGGACTAACTCCACTCCTCCTTCAGAATGGCCAGGACCTCGTCGAGTTTCCGACGGACCGTGCGGGACGAAATCTCGTGGCGGATGGCAATCTCCTGGTTGGTGTAATTGTTCAGGTGATCCACCAGAATCCGGACGTGAGTGGGCATCCCCCGCAACCGGTGGGAGAGTTCGAACATCAGTTGCATCAACTGCTCGGCATCCTGGACAAACGAATCGCGGGTCGGGAATTGATCGAGATCGACCGGCCTTGTGGCGGGCGAATTCGCTCCAGTGCCCAGACGCTGCATCTGACCACCCCGCTTGGTGGCCATTTGCTGGCGGACGTAATCTTTAATGCGGCAGTTGGCCACCTGCAGCAGTACCTGCCAGAGATCGGACCGATTCTCGAGTCGGGGCCATTTCCCACGCTGGATCCCCTCGGCCAGGTTCTGAAACGCCTGGATTGCAAAGTCTTGACCCTCCTGCTGAGTTCTGAACCGTCGGCTCAGACGGGCGTCGCAATGAGCCACCAACTGGCACCAGTAGGCATTCAGGATGTCGTTCAGACGGGCACTATCGCCCGCCTTGTAGGCCTGCAGATATTCGGTGATGGGAAGATCGCGCCGGGGCTGAGCAGGCCCTTCATCGGCCAAGAGCTGCATGACTGTCTGTCCTGAATTGGGGAGATGAACCGCGGTTTGGCCGGTCACGACTGACCGATCACAACTGAACAGTCCGAACTAGTCAGTCTGAACGGGTCCAGTGCGACTTGGACCCGTCATAACCAACCCTGTCGGATTGGGACCGCAGAGCGGGCCCTTCGGAAGGGACCTGCAGGGCAGGGTCAACCCCCGCCCAACACGACACCTCATCCCTCTTCTCGCAAACGGGACCGCGAATCGACCAGGAATGTCGGAAAATTTTCCATTTTCTCAAACCGTCCTCTCTCAGGACTGTCTGGGAAGGTTTCGGACGGGAATCTGAGACCCGTCCGGCGGTGGTTAACACCGAAATCCGTGGAAAAATCCAGCGAACTGGTGTCCGACCCGCAGTTCCCTTTGCGATGACTTGATCAAGAGACCGTTCCCTGATCCCTTGGGAAGTCCTTGACGACGGCTCGCTTCCGAAGCCGCTTTTCAGAATGGCGGAGGCTTCCGGGAAGGGGAGGGGACTCCCCCCGATCATCCGCCGGAGGAGTGATCTGCACATGCCGACCCCATCAATCTCCCTGTGCGTCCGATACTCTCCCGTCTGGCTGGCGTGGATGCTGGCTTGGGCTCAACCGCAGTGGTGCTCGGCCCAGATTCCCACCCCCGATCCTGCCTGGGCGAACTCGGTGGTGGCCGTCGAAGCGGTCGCGGGGAATCGACTCCGTGTCGGCAGCGGGGTCTTGCTGCTGGAACCGAATCTGGTCATCACCAGTTACCAACTTGTGCGTGGCGCTTCGAAAGCGCAGGTTTATCTGGCGAATGCTCCCCGGGTCGAAGTGGCGGGGGTATTGGCCGCCCATCAGGCGACCGATCTCGCGTTGCTCAAACTGCGCCGTGAACTGCCCACCGGACTGTCCCTGAGCCCGGCCGACTTGGTTCCCCAGGTGGGGGAGTCGGTCTGGATGCATGGCGGGGTTCAACCCAACATCCCCTGGTTCGCCCACACCGAGGTGCGTGCCATTCGGGGTGGTTCCGAACAGGAACTCGCGTGGAATGCGAAGCCGGGCGAACTGCATCGCGCCCATCTTTGGATCACCCTCAAAGACCAACTCCCTGCGCACGCTTTGGGCGGAGGCCTGTTCGACCCGCAGGGAAACCTGGTGGGGTTGCTGACCAGTCCGCGTAACGCGGCTCTGTGTGTCAGCCATGCCATCGATGTCTGGGCCATTCACAGCCTGCTGCGGAACGTCGCCGAGAACCCCATCGCCCTGTCACGTTTAAAGGGGGACTTGGTGGGGGACCCGGCAAGGCTTCCCCAGCCCGCCCGACCCGGCACACTGGCACCAGAGATTGAACGTCGAACCATGCCCCTTCCCGAGCGGCTGCAAAGCCTGCAGCAATCGATTGCCGAGGGAGAGGCGTTGCTCCCGCTGGTAAAACAGGCGATCGAGAAGACTCTGGAAGCGGGACGCGACTTGGAACAACGCGTGGCCGAGGTGCGGCGAGGAATTGCCCAATCGCAGGCCCAATACCAGGAGATTCTCCGAAATCCCGAGGAGCGGAAGGTGGTTCGCAAGGGCTCTTCCTCGGGTAAAAACGGTCGAGAAGAGGAGACCCAGATCCAGTTCGAACATTCCGACCGACAAAGGCGGCGGATGCGGGATCTGGAGCAGTGGGTGGCGGCGTCGAGGGGGCAACTGGCGATGCTGGAACAGGAAGGCCGGGTTCTGCAGCACCGTCTGCAACTCGCCAGGTTCGAGCTGCGGGCCTGCGAATGGCACACGGTCCATCTGGCCCGCGAATTGTTCTGGTGGGCCGATCCCCTCGAACTGCGTCCCTCGGCCCAGACGCAGCAGGTGTTGACGGCGCTCGCGGACGTGTCATTCCAGGGCCATTTGAACGCGCAGGTCCACCTGGCCCGGGCCCAGTCGCAGTTGCGGCTGAGGAACTTCGCCGCGTGCGAGGACAGTCTGGTGGAGGCCCAGCAGGCCTCTGGTGCCGAACTTCCGCTGATTCAGGCTTTGCGAAGCCGGGCGAAGTCTCTGGGTTCGACGGCGGATGCCAAGTCGGGGGCGAAGGCATCCGGTTCGAACGGAGGGAAATCGGCCGGCAAGGGAACTGGCAAGGGGGCCGCTGATGGCCCGGGAGCGCGGGGGGATGGTCGACTGCTGGCGGTGCAGGCGCGGGGACTGTTGGATCGGCAAGAGTACCGCGAGGCGGCGCAGTGGCTGCTTCGCGGGACCAACGCGGGAGATGTTGATTCCGACGTGTTCGCCGCCCTCGCACTGTTGTATTCCACCACAGATGCCGGGACCGAGACCCGTCAGAAACAGACTCTGCCTCTGGCCCGCGAGGCGCTGGAGCGTTCGGGGGGGCGAGACTGGCTGAGTCGGGCGGCGGCCGCGGCGGCCCTGGCCCGATCGCAGGAACCCGAACTCGCCCGGCAATGGTTGGCCGAATGCGAGAGTCTGCCCCAAGACCAACAGCGTGCGGAAACCAAGGCTTGGCGACGGGCGCTCGAAGCGAATGCCCCTTGGAATTTCGCCTGGTGAATTGTCCCGATTGGGTTTTGCCAGCTGCGTTTTGCCATGTAAATGGACCGCAACCTTGATGTCCCAACCCGCACAACATCAGGGACACGGTGGAGACCAATCCCTGCAGGGCGTTCGCCAATCGACCCGTCGCGGAAATCAATCGATGGCGTTTTTCCCCGCGGCCGGACGACACACAGCGTGTGAAGGGGGACCGCGCCCGTCGGCCCCCGCTGGCATCGTCAACGCGATGGGGGGGACTGTTCCTCCTCGCGTGACCTGTCGCAATCTGCCAAGCCAACTGGTTCGGCCCCGAATTTGCGCAAGGGCGACCAGCCTTTCCCAATTCGACTACAATGGCACACTGGGTTTCTCGGGCTCCCTCCGCGGGGGCCGACTTTTGTCGGGGTGACCGATTCCGTGGTTCGAGACTTTTTTCGCTGGCTTTCCCCGATCTGCCCCCTGGTAGGTTGGCTGTTGCTCTGTGTGGGTTGGCAGGGGTGTCGTCCCGTGGCGGAACCTCCAGTCGTTTCCCAGGATCAGCGTCCCTTTGAGGGGCAAGAGGCGGCGTTGGTTGTCCCCACCTCATTGGGGCTGCCCGAGTTGTGGGAACCCCTGCTGCGGGAATGGAGTGTGCAGACGGGTGGAGAGGTTTCGCTGCGAGAATATGACCCGCAGGATGGGGCGAATCTGGTGACAGTCCTTGGGCAGAGTTCGTCTCCGGCGGTCTGCCTGGTTCCCTATTCCCTGTTGGCCGACACGCTGACCACCCTCGACCTCGAGCGGATTCCCGACTCGGCCCTCTCGGCGGTGTCGGGAGTCGCCTGGGAAGATCTGATGCCAGGGGTGCGGGAACGGATTGGCGGTCCCCGGCGCAAGCCTCAGGTGATGCCTCTGCGGGCTCCCGTTTTGGTCTGTTATTACCGCAAGGACCTTCTGGAACGGGCCCGATTGAAACCCCCGGTCACGTGGGACGATTATTCCCGGCTTGTCGAACGTGCTGCTGATTGGGGTGGGGGTCTTCCCGTCGCAGAGCCGTGGAGCGAATCGTTCCGGGTCACCTGGTTCCTGTCTCGCGCGGTGGCTGCCGCCCGACACCCCGACAACTTCTCGGTGTTTGTGGATCTCGAGACGCTGCAACCGATGATTGACAACCCGGCGTTCGTCGCGGCCCTGGAGCGGGCGCGGGCCGATCTGGCGCATCTGCCGGCCGACGTTTGGCAGTGGGATCCTCTGGAGTGTCGACGACAGGTGCTGGAAGGCCGGGCCTGTCTGGCCATCGGATTCGAGCCCCCCGGGGGGATGAGTTCCACTGGCCAGGCCGCGCCGGTTCCCAGAGCCGATGGGGTTGTTCTGGGGGTGTGCCCCCTGCCTGCTTCGACGGTGGCGTACAACCCCTCCACCAAGAGCCTGGAAGAGGGGAGCAATCGCTCGGGAAGCCGTCTCTTTCGATCGCAATTGACGGGCTGGGAGGGGATGGTCGCCTGCGTCTTTCAGCGGAAGGTCGAGGGATCGGCGATCCCGGCCTGGAATGTTCTGGCTCAGGTGGCGGGTCCAGATTATCTCACCCGCTTTCCACCCGGGTTGGCTGGTTTGACCCGCGAGTCGCAACTGGGGGACGCCAATCTGATCATCGGCCCGGAATTGACAGGGACCGAGTCGGCTGAATACCTCGCGGTGACCGCCGACATCCTGCGGGACACGGGACTGGTACTGGAACTGCCCTTCCCCAGACACGCCGAGTTTGCCAACCGACTGAAGGGACCATTGACCGCCGCGCTGAAGGGAGAGACTGCGGCCGAAGAGGCGCTGCGTCAGGTCTCTCGCGACTGGTCGCAATTGATCGAGGAGATCGGTCGTGAGCCGTTTCGCAGAGCCTATCGCCAACTCCTGGGGCTGACATCCCAGCCATTTTCGACCCCCTCCGCGTCTGGTTCGGCAACTCAGAGAGACAGTTCCCCCGGTTCCGCTCCCCAAGCGTTGCCGCGCTGAGGCGTCGCAAGGCAGGGGCCGTGTCCGAGGGAACGATGACCGAGGCCGGAGGCCTCTTTTCCCGCAATCTTCAACTTTTTCTGTTGCGCTTTGGATGGCGGTGCGCTGACAAACCTGTGGACGGAGCTCATCGTCCCTGACCAATCGAACCGTTCTGGATCTATGGTCTTCCCGACCCCATTCTTGGGAACCGCACCCATGCAAAATGTCACCCAGCCACTGGCAGTTTGTTTGACAATTGTGTTTCTCTGTGCACCAACTCCTGTCCGCGCCCAGAAGTTTGGCCCACGGCAGTTTGGAGTCCCGCAGGGAGGCAACCAGCCGAGACCAGGGTTGGGACAGGCCAGTTTGCCCATGAATCAGCCGGCGGCTGCCATTCCGCAACGGCCGCTGCCTTCGTCTTCCGCGCGGTTGTCCACCCCGGCACCGACACAACCCGGCCGGCCACAGCAGATGAACAGTCAGGGAGTGGTGAACCGAGGTGCGGTTCATCCGCCGCAATCGGGGTCGCGGAGCTTTGGTCCGACAGTCGGCCAGCCAGTCTTGAAGCCTCAACCCCCCCTGGTTTTCACGCCCCCTCTGTCGGGCGGGTCGATCACCCCCAGTGCTCCGCCGCAGACGGGCCACCGTCCTCCTCCATTGAATCCTGGGACACACTTGGGATCAGTCTCTGGACCAATTGCCCAAAAGCCGCTTGTTGCAACTCGCCCCGACCTTCCGCACAAACCGCCGCTGGGGGCGACTCCCATTCCCCGACTCAACCCTCCGGCACCGGCTGCCAATGGCCCAGTGACGCTGAACAAGACCCCCCGGTTGAATGCCGACGATCGCCGTGATGGCCGCAGCGATGGACACACCGATGGAACCGGAATGCTCGATGCCAAGCCCCCCCGGCTGCGAATCACTCCGCCGCCACCCAGACTCAACGCCGAGGTCTTGGGGGCAGGGATCAAGACACCGAGAGTGGAGAGCTCTCAATTGGCGGACGCTGTTCGGAATCGGGATCGCGTGCAAATGATTCCCGGTCTTGATTCGGGTCTGACGGACCGGACACGGATTGCGATTGACGAAGCCGGCAGCCGCGTGCGAGATCTGGGCGCGGCTGCGAGAGATTTGGGGCCGATCGGTGATCGACCGGTGCTTGGGGATGTGCTACCGGGCGGCGTGCCTGGCGGAGTTGGTCCTGAAGGTGCTGGTCCCGGAGGTGCTGGTCCCGGTGGTGCTGGTCCCGGTGATGCTGGTCCCGGTGGAGCTGGTCCCGGTGATGCTGGTCCGGGGCCTGGAGTCGGAGGATCCGATGGTGGAATCGATTTGGGAATCTTCATCAACCTCTGCCCTCCCGCTGTTCCGCCCGCCTTCCCTCTGGATGTCGTTCCCTGTCCTCCGCTGTTTGAAACGTGGTGTTGGTATCCGGGTTTCAACCAGTGCTTCGGCTACACAAATGGTGTGGGATTGCTCATCGAGACCGAATCGGTCGCGATTGTCGAGTTGCCACTGACAGAGGTCGTTGCTCGCCGGTCGTTGGTCCAGATTGTGCCCGGTACCACGGTGAAGGCCACGCTGTCGAATGGAGATGAGGTCGGAACGGTGCTGTTGCAGTATGGCGAAATCGCCCTGCCGGCCTCGGTGGTGGAAACGGGAGCGGGAGAAGTGACTTTCACGGTTCCCTCGGTGGCTTTGAAGGCTCCGGTGACTGTCGAGATGATGTTCCTCAATTCGAACGGCGAACTGCTCGAGAAGCTTGAAGGGGAATTGGTCGCGGCCACTGTGGTGGCCACGGCGGAGTGATTCTCCCGATCGTGAACTGTCGAGGGTTGCGTACAGCGCCGCGAAGGTCGGAAAACCTCCGCGGTGCCTGTGTTTCGGCACTGTCGCGGCGGTGCTACAGTTCCTGCGGGAACCAGCGACCAGCCTCATCCAATCAATCCCGTGAATCGTCTCGAAGCCTCGCCATCGAATGGAAGGTGTACAGATCGAGTTGCATGGCCCGAAACGAGATCATGCTCAGGAAGAACCCCACGATCCCCGCAATTGACAACCCGATCAGATCGATGCGTTGTTCCCTCTGGGAAGAATCGTGATCCATGAGGATGGATAGCGCGACTGCGGCCAGGGGCATCACCGCCGCGAGCAGCAGAAACAGCCACGAGTTTTGGCGAAGCCGACGGATTTCTTGACTGTCCGCATCCGTGAAACGCTCGGATTGCGCCAGCCCGGAATACAGCGCACACACCGAGAACCACGCGACACCGCAATAAGGATAGGCGACGGCGATCAGGCCGCCCAGCAAAATCGAGGCTGCGAAATGGGATACGTGTCCCACCCTGCTGGCGGGGGAAGCCAGCCAGAGGGCCAGCCCTGTCGCCCCACTCAGCAGCATCCAGGCACACAGGCTGATGGTGGCGGCCTCAGCCCCCAACTTGAGACACCGTGATCGCAGCAGCCTTAAGGTGGATTCCGACAAATCGTCATCACTTGGGGGCGCTTGAACGGCTCGAATGACAGGCCCAGCACGCCAGAGACACAGCAGCAGGCCGCAGAGCAACACCCCCCAGCCAAACGCGGTGATCGCCCATGACCACACCGCCGAAGGGGGAACAGCCGCCACGCGATGCATTTGCAGACGGAAATGGAACCAGGCGGCCAACAGATTGGGAATGAGAGCCAACGTCAGCAGCACGGTTCGAGCCCAGTTCCTCAGACGCAAACGCCAATCGTGTGGTCGCGGAAACAGCATTTGTTGAATCTGGGGCTGTTGGCAGATTTCCAGTCGGCGGGCCAATTCCTGCCCCGAGGGATAACGCTGGGCGGGGTCCGGAGCCAAAAGCCGCTTGAGGATCTCGCTGAGACCGGAAGGCCATCCGGTTTCCACCTGATCGAAGGCCCCCGCGGACAGTCCCTTTCTCCGAACGGCCGCCATGCGGTCGAGCATTTCAGAAAAGTTCCCCGTGACTTTCTCGGTGGGAAAGGGACGCGTTCCCAGCAACAGCTCGTAAAGGGTGATCCCCAGTGAGTACAGATCGCTGCGGTCGTCCAGGGTCGACACGGTCCGGGAATGATCAGGATTGTAGGCCTCCAATTGTTCGGGAGACATGTAAGCCAGGCTGCCGCCCAAAATGACTGCCGACTCCTCGGAGTCTTTCACCGAATGGAAACTGACATTGAAGTCGGCCAGTTTGGGCTGTCCATCGGCCGCCAGCAGCACATTGGCCGGCTTGAGATCGCAATGCAGCACCTTCAGCCCGTGGGCGTGCGACAGCCCCCGGGCGATGCGGGCCCCCAACCAGCAGACCACTTCGGGCCAGGTCGCGGTGTCCCAGCGTTGCCGCAGCGGAGTCGCATTCGAAATCGCCTCTCCCCGGGAGATCAGATTGGCATCAATCACCTCGAACAGCAGACGGCCAGTCCATTCCTCTTGACGTTGACGCAACTCACGCAGTTTTTCGACCACGTGCCGCAACGTCCCTCCCGGCACGTACTGCATATACAACAATCGCCAGCCCTGGTCCTGCAGCTCACGGTGGTCGTAAATCCGGACGACATTGGGATGGTCGAACTGCCCCAGGAATTTATGTTCCTGCCCCCGGGGCGAAGTGATCTTCAGGGCCACCTTCCGTGGCATGGAAATCTGCTGCGCGAGAAACACACTGGCGAAGGCCCCGCGCCCCAGAAGTTCCAGCACCTCGAAATCGTCGAACACCTGTCCGGGCAAAACCTCGCTGCCGGGCACCATCCGCTCTTCCTTCCAGGGCTGCATCGAGACCGTGTCGATTCCCCGCCCCGGAAACAGCCGCGTCAATTCCCGCGCCTGGTCCGGATAGGTCTGCCGGTACTCTTCCCAGGAAACCGATTCACCCGCCCGCCGGCGCGCCTGGTACTCGTCGTTGATCAGCGTCGCCGGAAGATTTCCGACCAGTTCGGGAAACTCCGCCTGGTAATCGGCCAGCGTCTTCCGCAATCCCAACGACCACCGGTAGTCGAGGTCGATCTTGATCAGTTCCACCAGGGTCAGGTGCCTGAGATCCGCAGGTTCTGCAGGCAGAAAATCGCCCAAGGGAGGAGGGTCTGTGGCGTCCTTCCAGGCCAGGTCGAAGCGGATCGCCGCTTGAGTCACCTGCTGCCACGTGTATGAGGTCTCATCCCCGTCCCCGCGGGAAAGGTTGGTCGAGGTGTCGTCTGAATCACGGCCCACGTTGGAACGATCGCTGGAAGGAATTCACCGGACGGTGTCGGGGAGAAGCCGCCACGTTGGACTGTCTGTTCAACCAAAACCTGCTTAAATATAGTGTCGCGGATTGGATGGAGTCTGCCCTGCCGGGGAAATTCGTCCGAGGACCCTTACCAACCGTTCGAGACTGTCGTGGAACCCATTTCAGACGCTTTGCGGGAACGACTCCGGTTGGGTGAGAAGTCGGCACTCGACGAATTGTTGAAGCAGTTGCGGGCCCCCCTGCTGGCCTTCATCAGCAGTCGGCTGGGCCCCGCCATGAAATCCCGTGTCGAAGCGGAAGATATTCTCCAGGACATGTCCGTGGTGGCCTTGAAGCGGCTGTCGGATCTCGCGATTCCCACGAAGGAGCCCTATCCGTGGCTGTGCCATCTCTCGGAACAGCGGATCATCGACACCCACCGCCGCCTGTTTGGTGCACAAAAACGGTCGGCCGAACGCCAGGTCCCTCTCAACACCCCTCTGGCGGGAAGCACGGGCGGGACGCTGGAAGATCTGCTGGCGGCGAGCATGACCTCGGCCAGTGAGGCGCTGTCGCGCAATCTGAAAGAGGTTCGGCTGTTGGCGGCCATCGAGCAGTTGCCTGCCAAGCATCGCACGGTCCTCCAGTTGCGTTTTTCACAGGGTTTGACCACGGGCGAAATCGCAGAGCAGGTGGGGAGCACCGACGCCGCCATTCGGGTTCAGTTGAGCCGGCTGCTCGCCAAGCTCCAGCAACTGCTGGGAGAATCGTGATCCTCTCCCACCCGCTGCCAACGTCCGCCAGCGCCTCGGGGATCAGCCCTGTGACGAACCGGACCGTAACGAACCGGACCGTGACGAACCGGACCCTGACGAACCAGCCTGACCCCAGGACAGGTCCCGGCCATCCCGCTGACACCGAACGACCCCGGGCGGCCACAAAACCCATCGAGTCCCTCCGGCCCATTTCTCGGGCCCCCACATCGGGTCAAATCCCAACCGCTGTGCATCTGGGGGCAGAGCCGCTGACGCAACCTGTCGCTCCGGTTCGGGGAACCTCCGACCGCCGGCCTTCACGGCAGGTCTACTCACGCAAGGATCGCTGACCGATGTCCCTGCGCCCTGCAATCGGCCTGTCGCTGTGCCTCTCACTCTGCGGTCCCTTGGGGGGCCGCCCCGACGGCGGGGGCCCCCACGAGTGGTGTCTGCCCATGAGTCGGGCCTGGGGCCAGGAGTCGGC
>JBKCTR010000718.1:0-5694 GCA_046318755.1 Planctomycetaceae bacterium | reverse complement strand
CTGTTGTAGTTGTAGGAGCCGTCTCGACTGCCATTTCTCCCAGAGGGTTGACCAGCGGCAGATCGGGAGCCTGAAACTCCTGCCGCTCGCGCAGGGGAAAAGCGATGTCCTGCGTCTCGGTCTTCGCCACTCGTTCTGCCGGTGCCGCCTGTTCCCGGGTTGGGGCATCCCACCGCGGTTGGGGTTTGTTCCCCCCTTGGACGGCGGCCGCCGGGTCACTGGCGCTGTCCATCACCACTCGCCGGAGGGGAGTGCGTTGCTCAGACGGGGCCACATCTCCCTGGGTCAACATCACCGTGGTCGACAGCATCGCCACCAGAGCATGCAGCAGGATGGAGAGCGCCAGCGTCTTCTCGGTGACGTTCTTGTCCCCCCATCCTGTAAAGAACATGCGCAGCAACAAGAAGGTGGCCATGAAGGCCACGCCCCAGACCACTCCCCAAAACGCATAGCCCAACGGGTCCTGCCAGGCACCCTGCCAATGCCTCGACAGAAATCGGAGAATCTCTTCCGAAGTGGGCAGCGCGAGGGCGAGGGAGGCACAGATCACCGGGGTTTACTCCGTGGCAAGCTGGGTGGCCAGCGAAAAATTCCGGATCTCGGCCTGGTGGCAGATCGCCAACACATCGGCAATCCGCTGAAAACTCGATCCCCCATCGCCCCGAATCAACACGGCCTGGTCGGCATACCGCTCACGGGCATCGACCAGCCGGTCACGCAGTTGAGCGGCCGTCAGTTCCTCCCGATTCACCACCAATCGTCCGTCCGGAAAGACATTGACCACAATCTCATCCGGAAGACTCGTGAGGGGCTGAGCGGCGGATACCTGCGGCAACTGCACGTCGAACTGCCGCTCGAGATCGGCGAAGCGGGTCCCCACCATGAAAAAAATCAGCAGGTTGAACACCACGTCGAGCATCGGGGTGAGGTTCAACTGGGGCTCTTCCAGAGGCTGCATTTTGAGCGGCATGGCGGCTCCTTACCCTGCCTTCCCGGGGGTCGAGACCAACCCCTTGGGGCGGGGAGGGCCCCCGCGCGGCGACGGGACAGACCGTTCTGTGATCGCCTCGGCGGAGATCAATTCGACCACCTGCTGGGCCAGCGAATCCATTTCCATCACCAGTGCGTCGATGCGGCCGGCGACGTACCTGTAGAGCATCAGCGCAGGGATCGCGACCCCCAATCCAAACGCAGTCGTCAACAGGGCCACTCCAATCCCGCCGGCCAACTGTTCCGACTTCCCCATGGCCGAGCTGGTGGCGATCTGGTTGAAGCACTGAATCATTCCAATGACGGTCCCCAGCAACCCCAACAGCGGGGTCAGAGTGGCGACGGCGTTGAGAATGCGCAAATGCTTCCGCAGATGGCCAATCTGCCGTTCTCCACCGTCAATGATCGCCTGCTCCACTTCCACGCTGGGCTTGCCCCACTTGCGGACCCCATGCAGAAAGACTTCGGCGATGGGGCTTCCATTCTGCTCGCACAATTGGCTGGCCGACTCGCGATCCAGCTCCCCCTGCTCGAGATTTTGCAGAAACCGACGGACAAAATCCCGGGGAATCACCCGTCTGCGGCGCAGCACCACCAGGCGTTCGAGGGCAAATGTGAAGGCAATCACCGAGCACAGGGCGATCGGCCACATGATCACCCCCCCCGCGCGGAACATTTCCGAGAGGCGGGTCGGAATCGAACTGAGATCTCCCGAGCCGGACAGCATGGGGAGTCCCGCGACCTGACCTTCGCCCGCCTTGCCGGGAGCCCGCAATCCATCCCCCTGCGATTCGCTCGCCGACGGAGGGTCTGGTTCCTGCCAGGCGCTGGCGCGAGTGGGCAGCACACAGATCAGCAACAACACCAGCCGCAGGCAGCCCACCAGGGGAGAGACACCGGAGTGAAAGGCAGATCGAACTCTCATCGCAGTTGACCCCGTGGGGGAATCGGGAAAGGAACGTGGCGAATTCCGGGGAATCTCCCAGAAAGGAGAGGGAGTGTGGACGTCAGCGATTTGGTGAGGCCCCTTGGCGCAGGGCCTGCAGACGTTCGCGGGCCTTGGAAACAAACTCGCTTTCGGGGTATTTGGCCACCAACCGCGTGTAGGTTTTGGCCGCCCCGGCGGCATCGTTGAGTGATTCCTGACACGTGCCGGCGTGGTACAGCGCCGCTCCCTGCCAGTAGGGGAAATCGTAACCGATGTCGACCTTCAGGTATTCATCGAGGGCTGCCTCGAAGTTTTTCTCCAGTACAAAAGTGTCTGCCAGCAGCAACTGCGCTCGGGCGGCGGTCTCGGTCTTGCGCCCATGGCGATCGGTCACCACCTGTTGAAACAACTTCCGGGCCTCCGGAAACCGAGCCTGGTTTTTCTGCGCCCGCCCCTGCACCT
Organism: Planctomycetaceae bacterium; assembly: GCA_046318755.1. Lineage (GTDB taxonomy): Bacteria > Planctomycetota > Planctomycetia > Planctomycetales > Planctomycetaceae > UBA10511. The sequence continues at coordinate 3,314 of JBKCTR010000718.1, read as the reverse complement.
CCCAAGCCTGGTAGAGCAACGGACACTGCGAATCCCAGTCCGTCAATTCCCGGACAATGGCTTCCGCCTCGGGATAGCGCTTGTCACGGACCAGAATGTCGGCCAAGCGAATGAACACCTTGGGAAACCAGGGCCGCCCCGCCAGCTCGGGATCATTCCGCAACTCCTTCAAGCGGGTGAAGATCTCCTGGGCCGCAGGGTACCGTCCCTGCATGAACTCGGCCTCGCCTTGGGCAAAGGTCGCCTCATGCCGATAGGAACCCTGGGGAAAGCGTTCGAGAGACAGGTCAGACAATCGCCGCAGTTCCGGCCACTCCTGCAGTTCCTGGGCAATGTTCGCCAGTTGATGCAGAGCCTGTTCGACGGCACGCGGGTCCGCCTGGGGAGCGGCCACCACCTCTTCGAAGAGCGGTCGGGCCTCTCGCGGACGTCCCGCCAGCAGCGTGCTCTCGGCCAGCACAACCCGTGCATTCCAACAGAGCGGACTCGCCGGGTACTCGTCGATCAGTCGCCGATAGATGCGATCCGACTGCTCGAAACGCTCGGCATCGTAGTGTCGTGTCGCCCAGTCATCGAGAACACGGTCCAGCCGGGGTTGTCCCGCGAAGCGTTTGAGAACCGCTTCGTACATGGAATCGGCAGCCGGAATCTCATTCAGTTCGAACAACAGTCGGCCACAGCGGATTCCCGACTGCAGCACATGGTCGGAGTCGCCGGGGAGGGCGAACGCCCGGGCGTAGGCCTGCTGTGCTTCACGGAGCTGACCCGCCGCCGCATACGACTGCCCGACCATGAATGCCGCCTCGGGAACCAGGTCGTGCTGCGGATGGTCGGTGAGTAGTCGGGAAAACGCCTCGATGGCCGCGGCGTGGTTCTTCTGTTGCGAACGGCTCCAACCGAGGTCCGCCAGAGCCCGGGGGCGGCGTTGGACATCGGCCGACACCTGGACCAGTTCCGAGTACAGCGTCTCAGCCAGCGAATAGTCCTCACGTGAGTAAGCCAACTCGGCCACTTCCAACAGAGCGGTTTCCCGTTCGACCCGCTTGGGGAACTCCCGGGCCAGGGTCTGCAGTGCCTGCAGCGTCGCGGTCTTGTCTCCCGCAAGGGCCGCCGCCACCGCGGTCAATGACCAAGCCTGAGAGACCCGCGGGCCGGGGGGCTGAAGTGCCAGGTACCGGGACAGCTCGGCACGGGCGAACTCCGTCAGTTTCAGCAAGGACGACTGGTCCGCCGACTCGTTGGACGCCTTGGGCTGGCGGGCCAATTCCTTGGCCTGCTCGACTGCCGCCGTCGCCCGCTGAATGCTCACCTCCGCCAGCTCTCCCTGAGTCTTGCCCGCCGCCACCGCCTCGGCCACCGGAGTCGAGATCTCCAGGATGCGGGTGTAGTCGCGCATCTGCAGCAGAACTTCGCACCAGAAGTAGCGAGCCTGCAGCCGCGTGCTGTCGATTTCCGATTCACGCACAACCCGGGAAAAGATCTGCTCGGCCTGGTTGAACAGCGGCTTGGCGGCGTCCGACTGATTGGCCCTCCCGGCGGCAATCCCCTTCAGCAGGGCGACGCGCCCCTCGAGAATCGCCTCCCGTTGCCGCAGTTTTCCCTTCGGAAAATCGGTCTGATAGCGGCTGATCCACCGTTCGGCTTCGGCGGGTTGACCCGCACTGATGGCCGCCAGTGTCGCTGCGTGCAACGTCTCTTCCCGCAGCCGTCCCTGGGGCCAGTCGTCGAGCAGCGACTGAAACACCTTTTGAGCTTCGGAATGGCTCCCCTGGCGCAACAGCGCGTCCCCCCAGTGGTACTGGATTTGTTCGGCCTGGGGGCTCTTTTGGAATCGAGGATAGGCGGTCGCCAACCATTCGACAGCAGGCTGATATCGGCGCTGCTTTTTCAAGGTCAGTCCCAGCCACAGTGCAGCCTCGGCAGCGACCTCCGCCGACTCGCTGGCACGGCGAAAGGACGCCTCGGCGGCGGCGAGGTCACCCCCTTCCGAGAGGGCGAATCCGAGATTCAAAGCCGCCCGCCCTTTTTGGGCTCCCGCCGGGGCCTGCGCTTCGCAAATGCGGAACATTTCCGCCGCCTGCTGATACTCCTTCTGTTCAAACAGCAGATTTCCCAAGCTCATTCGGGCTTCGTTGGCGAACTCGTGGCCAGGCTTTTCAAAAATCGCCCGCAGAGCCGTCGACGCCGCGGAGGAATTCTTCAAAGCCAGAAAAGCCCGCGCACGACCATATTCGGCATCCGAGAACATGGCCCCCTGGGGAAACGACTGCAGCGCCTGTTCGAACGCCGCCAGAGCCGCCTGCGGTACGCCCTGTTTCAGTTGCGACTCGCCAAGGTACGGCAGAGCGTAGGCGAGATACTCATCGTTTGGATTCAAACGGACGAAGTCCGCCAACTCGTTGGCTGCGACGGCGTAATCCCGAAGATGGTAGGCACAATGACCCAACCAGTACTTTGCCTGGTTTCCCCGTTTGGCTTGTGGATACTGCTTCAGAAAGCGGGTGAATGTCTCGCGGGCTTTCGCAAAATCCTCCAGACGTACCTGAGACAACCCCAAGACGAACGTCGCATTTTCCGCCTTGGGACTCTGCGGCGACTGCTTCATGAAAGCCGTCAGCGACTCGACCGCCTGGCGGTACCGTTCCCTTTCATAAAACCCAATGCCCAGCTGGTACGCCTCCAGCTCGTCGGCCTGGGGCTGCTGTGCGCAGCAGCGAACGCCACTCTGAGACACCCCGCAGGCTGCCAGCAGCAATGCTCCCACCACCCATCCGCATGACGTGCGGCGCATGCCTCTCACGACTGTGATCATCGGAACGACTTCGAACTGCAGCGAATTCTATCGGTCCTGCGGAAATACCCGCAAGATGGCCCCCCTTTCCGGCAACTCCCTCAACTGGCATCGAATGCACGACCAGCACCACAACCAGGAAATCTGGGCAATCTGGGGAGAATTGGAAGCCCCTCTGCATTCGCCTCCATCACTTGGGTTGAGTACATTGGAGGGCAGATTGCTCAGCCAAATCGGCTGCCCCAGACTCTCCGGTGCCCCATGAATTCCCCCTCCGCCGAACTCCACTGGCAGCTCTCACGGAACGTCGCGCGCGTCAATCGGCGTCAACTGTTTGGCTCCACGGCGGGCGGAATCGGGGTTGCCGCCCTGGCGTCGCTGATGAAGCGTGACTGCCATGGGGCCGAGCCTGGAGCACAGGCTCAACCGGGCTCACCCGGCCTTCCGGAGCTCCCCCACCACCCCCCGAAGGCCCGCCGCGTGGTTTTGCTTTGGCAGGGGGGAGGCCCATCGCATGTGGATC